>NZ_JAMYOR010000026.1:0-81869 GCF_040319965.1 Mesorhizobium sp. M0830
GAGAGAAGACGGACAAACCCCGTTTTACGGGGCATGCACATGCGGCATTTCGATTCACTCAAAACTTTCCCCGGACAGCCCTGCGTAGAACGGAAAGAAAGAAGCTAGTCGCCGCCCTTCTTCGCCGAGATGATGTTCGAGCACCGCGTGCCGGCAAGTTTCCCCGGCACCCGCATGCGCGACGGGCGCCGGCATGTTCCAGAGCGCCTACGCCGACCGCGCCTTCTACGGCCTCCAGGGCAGCATCCCCGGCTACGTCGCCGTCATGCCGCATGACCCGCTGTCTGCCCTGACCATCGCCATGACCAGCAATGTCGGCTCCGGCAACCGCCTGTCCTTCCAGGCCTGCGGGCTGCATCCCGTGGTCGACAAGGCGATCCGCATCATTCTGGGGTAAGCATCAAGGCCGCACTTGCCGCGCAGGATCGGACAGGCCGGGCACCATCTGGCTCAGCACGCGGTCGCGAAGGAAGAGATGATGGAAGATCGCCGCGGCGGCGTGCAGGCCGGCGAGCCAAAGGATGATGTCGCCAAGCGTACCATGGATTTTCGCCAGCGAAGCGCCCCAACTTCCGGGAAACGGGCCGATCGCTCCCAAGCCGTAGACCGTCACCGGGTGACCGCCGAACCAGGCGCCGAGCATCGCGGTCGCCGGAACCGCCAACAGCAGCGCGTAGAGCGCCCAATGCGTTGCCCTCGAAGCGACCTCCATCCAGCCGGGCATGGGCGGTGGATCGGGAATGCGATCGAACGGTCGCCAGACCAGGCGAATGACCAGCAACCAGAAAACGGCGAAGCCAAGAGACTCGTGCAGCAGGAGCGTGGAGGCCCTCGCCGCTGAATAGACCCGCTCCGGCGGGCCACCTGCCGAGACCAGGAAGGCGATGAGCACGAGCAGAGCCGTCAGCCAGTGCAATGCCTGGGCGAGGCCTCCGTAGCGGATTGTCGTACCGGTCAGCGACATGCGAGAGCTCCGAAACACTTGGACACGTCCTCCCGCACCGTCCCTGAACGTGCCTTCGTTTCGCTTGTTCCTCAAGTGCGTTTGATGGGTTGCCAAGGTTTTCCGTGCCGCCCGTCTGCCCTGCCGGGCATCTCGCCTACAAGGGAGGAGATTGGCAGCGTCTCCGGTAGCACACCCTCCTCTGCAACTTTCGCCGGCATTTGAATAAAAGCCGCCTGTGGATATTTACCCTCCGTTCCGCCAGGCCCGGCAAGATGGACATTAGGGCGGGATCATGGAGGGAACCATTGACCAGCGATTTTTCAGCCGCCCGCATCCACCTCGAACGTGCCTATCACTATCTGCAAGGCAATGACGAGACGAGCCGCGCTGCCTGTGACGCCCTGGATCTGTTGATCGAAGCGGTGGCGGAAGCACAGCACAGGCGACCCGAGGCTGGCGTGCTGGAGTTTCCGCGATCGACGGCGCGGCACACCGGCTGAGATGTGTCGCGTTTCAGGTGAGGCCGGGCTCACCTGAAATGCGACACGCCAGGATCAGGATGCCTTGCGGGCCATCGACGGCTCGGTCGCGCGCGAAACAATCGCCTCCAGCGGCTCCGGCCGATGCAGCAGGAACCCTTGGCCGAACGCGACGCCCATATCGCTGAGCATGGTCAGTGTATGCTGCTGTTCGATCTTCTCGGCGACCACGTCGCAGCCGAGGCTGCGGGCGATGCTGGTGATGGCCAGCACGATTTCGCGGTCGAAGCGGCTTTGCGTGATGTGCTCGATGAAGGAGCCGTCGATCTTGATCGTGTCGACGGGGAAGCGCCTGAGATATTCGAACGAACTCATGCCGGCGCCGAAATCGTCCAGGCTGACCCGGCAGTGCCGCTCGCGCGCCTTGCGCACGAATTGTTCGGCGGCGTCGAAATTGGTGACGGCGGCGGTTTCGGTGATCTCGAAGCCGATGCCCGAATGCGGCGCCCCGGTCTCTTCGATGACGCTGTCGACGAACGCCCACAGCTGCGGATCGCTCTTAGTCTGAGCCGACAGGTTGAAGCCGAGCGTCAGCGCGCCCGAGCGCAAGGCGGCACCATGCCGCGACAGCGCGGTGCGGATGATCCAGCGGTCGAGCCGCGAGGCGATGCCGAAGCGTTCGGCCACCGGAATGAACTCGCCGGGCGGCACCAGCCGGCCGTTGCCTGCGACGAGCCTTGCCAACACTTCGACATGGCGGCTTTCCTGCCAGGGCCGGCCCAGCCGATGGATTTCCTGGCCGAACAGTTTCAGTCGTCCGTCTTCCATGGCATCGACGGTGTCGGCGGCGATACGCGCCGCATTCAGCCCGCCCGAGCCAGCTTCCACTGTCGCCGAGAACACCGCGAAACGGTTGCGTCCAGCGGCTTTGGCCGCGTAGCAGGCATCGTCGGCGCATGCGAGCGCGTCGGCGACCGTGGTGTTGGCATTATCGATAAAGGCGATTCCGATCGAGGCCGCCAGCTTGCGCGTCGAGGCGGCCAGGCCGAGATCGGCCTCGCGCACAGCGCCGAGCACGCCAGTGGCGATCCGCTCGGCCTGTGCGGCATCGCAATGCGGCACCAGCAGCGCGAATTCGTCGCCGCCCAGCCGCGCCGCGTGTGCTGCCGGCGGCAGGCAGCCCCGAATGCCGGCGGCAACGCTCTTCAGTGCCAGGTCGCCGGCGGCGTGGCCGGCAAAGTCGTTGAGCGCCTTGAAGTAGTCGAGATCGACATAGAACACCGCCATCGGCGCACCCGCCGCGATATGGTCGGCGAGCTGCCGGTCGAAGGCGGAGCGGTTCCACAGGCCGGTCAGCGCGTCGTGGCGGGCGGCATAGGCGAGTTCCTGCTCGCGCAGCTTGTCCTCGGTGATGTCGCGCACCGTGCCGAGGATTTGGCCGGCAGCACCAGCGCCGGCGATGAAGCGCACCAGCGATTCAACATGCCGGACTTCGCCGTCCCGCCGGATGATGCGGTATTGCGAGGCGGTGACACCGTCCGAGCCGCGCGACGGCAAGTGAGCCTGCTCGGTGGCCTCCTTGTCGTCGGGATGCAGATAGCTGTGCCAAAGGTCGGCCGTTACCTCGTCGGTGTCGGCAACGAGGCCGAATAGGTCCCTGGTGCGGGCGTCCCAATAGCTCCTGTTGGTGGCGATGTCGTAGTGCCAGATGCCGGTGCCGCTGGCGGCGAGCGCCAGGCGGAAGCGCACATTGACCTGTTCGAGCTCGGCTTCGGCCGCCTTCTGCTTGGTGATGTCGGTCTGCACGCCCATCAGCCTGAGTGGTTTTCCGGACGCGTCGCGCTCGACGATGCCGCCGCGATCGAGCACCCACACCCAGTGGCCCTGCTTGTGCTTCAGCCGCAGCTCGGTCTCGATGGCGTTGGTCTGTCCCGCAATGTGGCGGTCGCCGCTGGCCAGCGCCCGCTCGCGATCGTCGGGGTGGGTCAGTTGCAGCCACAGGTCGCTGCTGCTGGCAAGCTCGCTCTCGTCATAGCCAAGCATCCGCGCCCAGGTCGCGGAATAGAAGCAGTCGCCGGTGCGAAGATCCCAGTCCCAGACGCCAAGTTGGGCGCGCTCCAGGGCCCTGGCCCAGAACGTTCCGTTGCGACTCTTCTTGTCCCGACCAACCATCATCTGTTTCGCTCATCCCCGCCACGGACCAATCTGCGGCAAAACCAGAGAAGAAAGCGTTACCTTGGCTGAGACAGGCGGTTGCGCCTCCTCACCTGCCATCTCTTGCCCTTTCGATTGGCCGGCAAGAACCGGAGTTTTGCGTCGGCGGATCGTCCTAGTGATCGCCCCAGGTCGTCGGCCAATCCGACGATCGCGTTGCAGAGACAAAGAGGACCTCCCAATGACCAGCCAAGAAGACAACAAGGCCGTCGTCGTCAGATGGTTCACCGATTTCTGGGGTGAAACCTATGACCTGTCCGTCGTCGACGACATCGCCGCGCCCGACATGCTGTTGAAATACTCGCTGCACGAGCCGCGTCGCGGCCGCGACGACATCAAGGCCTTCATGACCGACTTCCGCGCCGCCTTCCCGGACCTCAACTTCTGGGCCACGGCCGACCTGATTGCCGAGGGCGACTATGTCGTCGGCCAGTGGGAAGGCGGCGGCACGCACACCGGCCCGGCCTTCAATGATTTCCTCGTCGGTTCGCTGCCCGCCGCCACCGGCCGCACCATGCGCTTTACCGGCATCACCGTGCTGAAGGTGGTCGACGGCAGGGTCGTCGAGGAGATCGGGCTCGATGACGGCGTCGCCGCCCTCACCCAGCTCGGCCTTATCAAGGCCGCCTGATCGAACCGCCCGATTGGAAAGTGGCCATCGCCGCCCAAGCGATGGTCCTCTCTCGATCGTGCTCGAAGCTTGACGAGAAGCAGCCTGCAACCATTGAAAGCAGCGCGGCAGCGACGATGCGGGCGTTGCCGGCGCAACATCTTTGTCAATGAATCGTTGCCAACAAATTGTGAATTATAATCATCTAATGTAGAACTGTCTACTTGAATGCGCGTGTAACCAGATGGTAATACTTGATCTGCGAAATACTCCATAACAGTCTTTCGGGCAGCTGGCGGGATGTCCTTCGATGAATGCGCACACCGGGCAGCACGGCGATAATCGCCGCTTGGCTGCCATCGTTGACCTGGACATCGCGACAACCAGGAGGAGAGGCTGGCTGCTGACCGCGCTGTGTCTCATCTATGCCGTGACCGCTTTTTGTCTGCAGCCGGATCGCTACCTGCATCTGGCGCTATCCTATGCCGAGCCGTTTGCCTTTTTCCTGCCAGCACTCCTGGCCGCCGGCCTTGGCGTGGCGGCGCTGGCATTTGCCAGACATGCTCCGACAAGGTTCATCCTCGACACGCTCGGAAAGCGCTGGCCGACAGCCGCATCCGTGATCCTTTTGTTCTTTCTCGGCATCACCGCCTTTACCACCTTGAAGGTCGCCATTCCCGAAATCGTGCCGTTCTACGCCGACCGTATCCTGGCGGAGTTGGACCTTCAGTTGCATGGCACCGATCCCTGGGCATGGGCGCACAGCGTCGTTTCCGAACCGGTCTCGGTCGTCATTTTCGCTGGCTATGGGTATGGCTGGCTCGTGCAATGGTTCGGTACCGTACTCTTCGTCGCCTTCTGGAACGAACCGGCCAGGCGGTTGCGCTATCTATGGGCGTTCGCGCTGACAACGATCCTGTGCGGCACCGTTCTGGCGACCCTGCTGTCGTCAACCGGCCCGATATTCCACGACCAGTTCTACGGCGGTGACCGGTTTGCCGGGTTGCAAATGGCCCTGGCGCAGAATGGTTACGGCGCATCGGTCCATGTCTATGCCAACTATCTGCTTGCGGCCTACCAAAGTGGCCGCCCTGAACTTGGCGGCGGCATCTCCGCCATGCCAAGCATGCACGTCGCCATCGCCACCCTGAACGCGTTTTTCCTGGCAGGCTTCGGTCGTCGGTGGGCCATCGCAGGCTGGGCTTTTGCTGCGTTCATCCTGTTCGGCTCGGTTTACACCGGCTGGCACTATGCCGTGGATGGCTATGTCTCAATCCTTGTGGTGTCCCTGCTCTGGTACGCGACGGGACGCTTCGTCCTGCCGCAAGCGAGCCGGGATGCCATCGAGGTGGGACTGGCGCTTCCGGATCAAGCGTCATAGCGATCTATCTATCCGACGCCACCAGGAGCGAATCCAGGCAGCATAGGCGCCGCCTGGCTTCGCTGCTCGCTGGCCCGGCGCTTACTGGCTGGGAGCCATCGCGTGCTCGCATGACACTTTCGGGTTCATGTCGGCGAAAGTGCCGGTCGGGTTGCCCTTCCAGGCCCAGACATGCAGTTCGTAGAATTCACCCAGGCCATAGCGGTTGGGCGCGCTGTTGAAGTTGAACAGCTGGCCGTCCAACGATGCCGGCCCCTTCGAGGCGATGTACTCGACCGCCACCAGTTGCAGCGTGCCGTCGGCCATCGGCTCGTACATCACCGCTTCGGGACGGGCGATGTCGATCTTGTCGTCCTTCAGATACTTGCCGTTGACATAGTGGATGCCCATGGCGCCGCCGGTGACGCCGCTGGCGCAGGGAATGGGCGCATAGCCCTCCGAAGTAGCGGCTTTGACATCGAGAAACCGGCTGTTGGCGACCCGCACCTTGTCGGCCAGCGGATTGGGGGCGGACGCGGGCGCGGCCGCTTCCTGATGCGCCTGTGCGATGCTGGTGCAGACGGCCAGCATGGCCCCTGCCATGAGAAGTCTGTCGTGAAAGTTCGATATCATCTTCATTCCATTCTTCTTGAAAAAGCCCAGCTGGCCGGCCGCCGAAAATACGGAGGCCCGGCAGGCAAGCGCTGTGCCTGTTGTTGCTTGGAGATCCCGAAAACGATGCCAGGGATGCCGGTCATCCCTTCGGCAGATACGGTATCGTTCCGGCCAGATCGGTGTTGTCGATCATCTGGAAACGGCTTTCGCTGCCGCCCTGACGGGCCGAAACGAAGGGCGCATAAGCCGGATCATTGGTGAAGGCGCGGGCCGCCGCTTCCGACGGGAACGCCATCAGGGCGATCAGCGTGGTGTCGAGCGGCTTGCCTTCAAGCGTCTTCACATTGCCGCTGCGCGACAGATATCTGCCGCCATGCTTGTGGACGAGGTCGTGCACCGAGGCGGCATAGGAAGGCATCCATTGCGGGTCCTTCACCTTGATGTCTGCGATAACGTATGCGGTCATTTGTAGTTCTCCTGATTGCGGTGCACAGGGTATCCCGTGCAACCGGCCAAAGGGCTCGCATGATCGAGCGCTCGCCAACCAGTCCGCGATCTGTACCGGGGCAGTACAGTTTCCGTACTGGTCGCTTCATTCATGAGGGCCTAATGTTCGGCCCAAGCTTCGAGGGAGAGACACCAATCATGAGCCAGCACGGATACAAGCAGTTCTGCCCGCTATCGATGGCCGCCGAGGTGCTGTGCACCCGCTGGACGATGGTGCTGATGCGCGAGCTGGTGGCGGGCTCGACCCGCTTCAACGACCTGCGCCGCGGCGTCCCCAAAATGTCACCAAGCCTTCTGTCGCAACGGCTGAAGGAGCTTGAGATCGCCGGCATCGTCGAGCGCAAGGAGGTCAAGGGGGAGAAGGGGATCTTCGACTATCGGCTGACCGAGGCCGGCCGGGACTTGCGCCCGGTCGTCGAGGCAATGGGTTTCTGGGGGCAGAAATGGGTCGAGTCCCGGCTGTCGCTCAAGAACCTCGATCCGTCGTTGCTGATGTGGGACATGCGGCGCAATTTGAACCCGTCGCCGCTGCCCGAGGGGCGCACGGTGATACAATTTCTGTATCAGGATCTACCGGCGTCCAAACGCTCGTGGTGGCTGATCGTCGAGAAGCACGGCGAGGTCGATCTGTGCTGGTACGATCCGGGCTTCGACGTCGATCTCTACGTCTCGACCGACCTGCACACGATGACGGCGATCTGGATGGGATTGCTGACCGTGGAGAAGGCCGGCGGCAAGGTCGCCCTGACCGGCGACCAGGCCATCGGCAGGAAGATGCAGACCTGGCTCGGGCTCAGCCCGTTCGCGGTGGAACCCAAACGCGCGGCCTAGGAGAGCGGGGCTTCGATCGGATAATGGTCATCCTCATAAGCCTCGATCAGAGTTGCGAGAACGTCGAAGCGGTAACCATCGGGAGTGCCGACTTTCGGCTCGCTCTCGAAATAGCCGGTGATCTCAACGATTGCCCAGTCGTAATCGGCTTCGGTCTTAATGGGTCGAATGTTTTCCATCACACCTTCTCCGGATCAATCTCGTCATACTCTTTGTGCATCCCGACGAATAGGGCTGCATCCTCCTGACAGTTGGCAGGAAACGGGTGGCCGGGCCGTTTTCCCTCGGCTTCAATGCGGCCATGTTCATCACCTTGGCCAAAAATCCGAAATCCGCGCCGCTGCCGGTCGCCGACGATCCGCGCTGGGCGCGCATTGTCGCCCGTGACAAATCGGCAGACGGCGAGTTCTGGTATTCGGTGGCGACGACCGGCGTCTATTGCCGTCCCTCCTGCCCCTCGCGGCGCGCCAACCCCAGGAATGTGCAGTTGCACGGCACGCTGGAACAGGCCAGGGCGACGGGCTTTCGCCCGTGCCGACGCTGCAATCCGGACGGCCCATCGCTCGAGGCCGGTAACGCCGCGATGGTCGCCGTCGCCTGCCGCAGGATCGAGCAGAGCGAGGAAGAACCGTCACTCGCTGAATTGGCTGATGCCGCCGGCCGCAGCGCCGGTTATTTCCACCGCATCTTCAAGGCCGTCACCGGGCTGACGCCGAAAGACTATGCCGCTGCACACCGCGCCGCCAGGGTCCGCCGTGGCCTGGAAGACGGCGCCAGCGTGACGACGGCGATTTACGATGCCGGCTTCAATTCGAGCGGACGTTTCTACGAGAAATCGACCGGCATGCTCGGCATGACGCCGACGCGCTATCGCGCCGGCGGCGCCCATGAGAAGATCCGCTTCGCCGTCGGCGAATCCTCGCTCGGCACCATCCTGGTCGCCTCGAGCCAGAAGGGCGTCGCCTCGATCCTGCTCGGCGACGATCCCGACGCGCTGGTGCGCGACCTGCAGGACCGTTTCCCCAGGGCGCGCCTGATCGGCGGCGACCGTGACTATGAGGCGCTGGTAGACCGCGTCGTCGGTTTCGTGGAAGCACCATCGCTCGGCCTCGACCTACCGCTCGACGTGCGCGGCACCGCCTTCCAGCAGCGCGTCTGGCAGGCTTTGCAGGACATTCCGGTCGGCCAGACTGTCTCCTACGCCGAGATTGCAGAGCGCATCGGCACGCCAAAGGCCACCCGCGCCATCGCCGCCGCCTGCGCCGCAAACAAACTTGCCATCGCCATCCCCTGCCATCGTGTTATCCGCAAGGATGGCGCCCTGTCCGGCTACGCCTGGGGCGCAGAGCGCAAGCGCGCGCTCCTCGACCGTGAAGCGGCCGTCGGATCGAGCGTGGTGAAGACACCCACATATCGGTCTTCGCGGGCCTGACGAGGACCCGCGATGCACGCGATGGCAAGCTCTCCCGATGCGAACAGCCAGACCCAAGCTGCCGCCAGCCGCGGCATCCAAGAAGCGAAGTCACGGGTGATGGCCGCCATCGGCACGCTTGTCGCTGACGGCAGAGCCGAGTGGAGCCGCACCGCGACCGGCGAGATCGAGCTGCGGCTGTGGACCGGAGAGGTATTCGTGCTTGGCGAGATATTCGTCACGCGCGTCGAATGAGCACCATCAGCGCTCTACGGCGCCCCCCTCTGTCCTGCCGGACATCTCCCCCTCAAGTGGGGAGATTGGCAGCTTCAGCGCCTCGCTCATTCTTGCAACATTGGAGATTGGCGAAGGCCGCGATGACAGCCAATCTCCCCACTTGAGGGGGAGATGTCCGGCAGGACAGAGGGGGGCGCCGTAGGGCACCGACCTTGGCATTAATCCTCAGATCCCCGAGATTTGAATTTGAAAGCAAGCACCGGAGTGAGAGACGGAAGGCACACGGCTAGGTTCAGGCACAGACAAAGGAGTAAAGGCAATGAACCTCATGCAAACCAATATGCCGGCGACAGCCACCAACGTCGCCACCCTCGACACCATCGCCTACGCCATCGGGCAATCCGCGATCGGCAACATCCTGGTGGCACGCAGCGATATCGGCGTCTGCGCCATCCTGATCGGCTCGGATTCCGACGCACTGGGGCAGGACCTTGGCCATCGCTTCCCCGGCAAGATGCTGGTCGAAGACGAGCCCGCCCTGCGCGACGATCTCGCGGCAATCGCGCGCTTCGTCGAAACGCCGGCCGCCGGCCTCGACATGCCGCTCGACATGCGCCACGGCACGCCATTCCAGCAACGGGTCTGGGCCGCGTTGCGCGCTATCCCGTGCGGCGCTACCATCACCTACACAGCGCTGGCCCGGCGGCTCGGCCAGCCGAGCGGCGCCCGTGCCGTGGCAACGGCCTGTGCGGGCAACGCCATCGCGCTCGGCATTCCCTGCCACCGCGTCGTCCACACCGACGGCACGCTGTCCGGCTACCGCTGGGGCGTCGAGCGCAAGCGCACTCTGCTCGACAAGGAGGCTGCGATATGAACGCCCACGCCAAGGTCGCCCCATGCGTGGTCGAAGCCGCCGAGACACGCATCGCCGGTTACGACTGGCCGGCGCTTGCCGCCGAACTCGACGGCTTCGGCTGTGCGGTGATCGAGAAATTGCTCTCGCCGCAGGAGTGCCGGCAGATCGCCGGCCTCTATTCGGATGAGCAGCATTTCCGCAGCCATATCCATATGGCCAGGCACGGCTTCGGCAAGGGCGAGTACCGCTATTTCCGCTATCCCATGCCGGACTTGCTCGGCGGCCTGCGCAGCGCGCTCTATCCCAAGCTGGCCGAGGTCGCCAACCGCTGGAACGAGCGCATGGGGCAAGCCATGCGCTACCCCGCGACGCATGCCGCGTTTCTCGAACAATGCCATGCCGCAGGCCAAACGCGGCCGACGCCGCTTCTGCTGCAATATGTGCCTGGCGACTTCAACTGCCTGCACCAGGACCTCTACGGCGACCTCGCCTTCCCGCTGCAGGTGGCTATCCTGCTGTCCGAACCGGGCCAGGATTTCACCGGCGGCGAGTTCGCGCTGACCGAACAGCGGCCGCGCATGCAGAGCCGGGTCGAGGTGGTGCCGTTGCGCCAGGGCGACGCCGTTGTCTTCGCCGTCCACAACCGGCCGGTGCAGGGAACCAAGGGCAACTACCGCGTCAATCTGCGCCACGGCGTCAGCCGGCTGCGCTCTGGCATGCGCCACACGGTCGGCATCATTTTTCACGATGCCAAGTGAGCGTCATGGACGAGGGGCGCTTCATTCCGCGTCCTCGGAGACCATATCCAGGATCCACGGACATGCATAATAGTCGGCGATGCGGTCGATCAGACCGTAGGCGGCGTGGATCCGCACCAGATACGCCGGCCGCCAGACCTCGCCATGCAGCCTGTCGACGACCAGCACGATCTTCCCTTCGATCACGCCCGGCCGCATGCGCCAAGGCAGCTCGCTGCGCTCATATTCGATGAAGTAGGGCGAGCCTGACAGCAGGCCGTTGTAGCAATCCGAGACCCGCAGCCGCGCATCGGCACTGGTCAGCGCTCGCACCCCGTCCCAGTCTCGCCTGTTGAACAATTCGACATAGCGGCCGAGCAGCCGCGCCAGTTCGGGATCGTGTGCGGGTGCTGCGCCCGGTTGCGCCGGCAAGGCGGCGAGCTTGGCACGGCCACGATTGAGCGCCGACTTGACGCCACCTGACGTCGAGCCGACCAGATCGGCGATCTCCTCCAGCGAATGGTCGAAGACATCCTTGAGCAGCACGCAGGCGCGCTCCTTCGGCGGTAGGTGCATGACCAGCCGCTCGATGGCACGGCCGGCACCGGGACCGGCGGGCTCGACAGGCAGCACGATGTCGTCGCCGGCATAGCCAGCCTCGGCTCGCTGCCGCGCGCGGCGGCTTCTGATGAAGTCAATGCAGCGGTTGTGGGCGATGCGGAACAGCCAGGGCCGCAGCGCCTGCGCATCGTCGAGCCGTTCGATCTTGCGATAGGCCTCGAACAGCGCCTCTTGCATGATGTCCTCGCCATCGAGGGCCGAACCGGTCATGCGCGCGCAGTAGCGGTGCAACCTGACGCGCAGATGCGAGACGGTCGCCAGGAACGCCGCGTAGCGCAGGTCGTACAGGCCTTCGGGGTCGAGACTCGGTTGCATCCCTTGCGACGTCTGACGGGATTTGCGGATCTGCTGGTTCATCGCGGCATCACCACACCTTTGCGCAAGCGCCACGCTTCTACAAGTGAGAGTTCGACACGATCAGCTGGCGCATGGTCAGGCCGCCCTGTCGCCAGCAGCCTTGCTGGCATCGGGCAAGCCCAGTCTCGGCCGCACCCAGGCGGCCAGGCGGCCGATCGCGTCATCTGCTTCCGGCGCCCGGCCGGCCATCATCTGGAAGGAGTGCAGCATGCCGTCAAAGACATCGAGCCGCGTCTCGACCCCGGCCAGCCTGGCGCGCTCGGCGAACATGCGGCTTTCGTCGACCAGCGTCTCGTCCGCACCGGCCTGCAGGAACACAGGCGGAAAACCGGTGAGGTCGGCATAGAGAGCGCTAACCTCCGGATCGAGCCGGTCGCGGTCACCGATGAAGTTGGTCACCAGCCAGTCGACGGCGGCCTTGGCGAAGGCCGGGTCCTTGTCGCGGTTGGTCTCGTAGCTGGCGGCGGTCAGCGCCATGTCGAACCAGCCGGAGATGATCAGCGCGGCGACGGGCAGCGGCCGCCCTTGCGCACGCAGCCGCTGCAGGACGCCATAGGTCAGGATCGCGCCGCAGGAATCGCCGGCAAGCACGATGTGGCCGGCATCGAAGCCCCGATCGGCGAGCCAGTTCCAGACCTTCATCGCCGCATCGAGCTGGGCCGGATACTTGGCCCGGTGCGCCAGCGGATAGTCGTAGAGCAGCGCCCGGCAGCCGACGGCCTTGGCCAGATGCCCGACCAGCTTGCGGTGCGTATAGATCGAGCCGCCGATGAAGCCGCCGCCATGCGCATAGAGCAGCACACGCCCCTCGTCGGCGCCCTTCGGCACCGTCCACATCGCCGGCACGCCGCCGGCATCGACCTCGATATAGTCGACGCCGCCGGGTTCGCCGGTCAGTGCTGTCCAATGCGTGTCGTTGTGGTCGATGATCGCTTGCGGGCTGGTCAGCTTGCCCGCATTGGCGGCGATCGTCGCGTAGTGGTTCCTGTTCGCCTCGCTCTGTATGCTCGCCATGCTGGTCTCCCGGGTTACGGATCGCGGGCTGCGCGACCTTCAAGGACAGAGACGAACGGGCGGACAAAAAGGATACGTCAGGTCCCGGATCTTCTCTCTCCCTCACCCCACCGATGCGTAACGGTTGACCACCATGCCGCAAGCATAGTCCTTCGAGCCGAGCAGCCGCAGGTTTTGGAAACCGCCCTGGTCGAAGATCCGGCGTCCGGCCCCTAGCACCGCTGGATTGATGAACAGCTGGAACTCGTCGACTAGCCTGGCCGCGATCAGCGCGGACGCAAAGCCGGCGCCGCCGAAGACGGCCATATCGCCACCCTCGCTCGCCTTAAGCGCATTGACTTCGCGCGGCAGGTCGCCGCTGGCCACCCTCGTGCGCTCCCAGGCCGGCTCCCAAGCCGAATGCTTGAGCTTGTCGCTCAGCACCACCTTGCGGGCATCGACGACGCGTTGCGCGAAAGCATAGAACGGATCGCGCGGAAATTTCTTCGCCGCATTGCCCCAATGGGCGAGATAGCCTTCCTGCGCCATCTTGCGGCTGAGCAGGATGGTATCGATGCCGGCGAACACGGCGTTGAAGTCCTGCTTCAGTTCCTCGTCCCAGGCGCTCTCGTCACCCCATTCCCAGAGCTGCCAGGCATGGTCCTCATTGGCGCCGACAAAGCCATCGACCGACATCTGCATCTGAAGGATCAGCTTTTTCATCGTTACTCTCCTTCGGTTTGTGCCGGCTTAAAGCGGGCGCCCAGTGAGCCGTCGCGACCAGCGCTATGTGGTTTACATTTGGAACCATTGACACAGGACGAAAACGGTATCAATAGTAAAGTGATTTAAAAATGGAACCATAGATGTCGACGCGCGAAAAATCCGGCTGCCCGATAAACCTGTCACTCGAATTGCTCGGCGACCGCTGGACTCTGCTCATCATCCGCGACCTGGTCTTCGCCGGGAAAAGGCATTTTCGTGAATTCCTGCAGTCCGACGAGGGCATCTCGTCGCGCACGCTCGCCGAGCGGCTGCAGACCCTTCAGGACGAAGGCATCCTCACCCGCAGCGAGGACCCGACGCATGGGCTGAAGACAGTCTATCGGCTGACCGAGGCCGGCATCGACCTGCTGCCCGTGCTGGCCACGCTTGGCGCCTGGGGAAGCAAGCACCGCAAGGCCGACGACAAGCTCGCACGGGTCGCCGACGAGCTGGCGGCGGGCGGCGAGCCCGCTCTGGAGGCCATGAAGGCGGCGCTGCTGGCGGAGCATATCGTCTAGGCGGTCGCAGTTCCGGACTTGAGAAAAGCAGCACTGCTGCGGATGAGCTCCAAGAAACCACCTCTTGCTTGACAACAATCCCCCTTTGTTCTCTATTTGTTCGTGTCTATCAGCAACTGCGGATGTGCCTTCGGGATGGAAACCACAGCCACCATCCTGCATGCCGATCTCGACGCCTTCTATGCCTCGGTCGAGCAGTTGCTCGACCCGTCGCTACGCGGCAAGCCGATCGCGGTGGGCGGCGGCGTGGTGCTCGCCGCCTCCTACGAGGCGCGCGCCTTCGGCGTGCGCGGCGGCATGCCGGGGCGCAAGGCGCGCGAGCTCTGCCCGCAGTTGATCTTCGTCGGCGGCAATTTCAGCCACTACCAGCGGCTGGGCGACGCGGCGATCAAGGTGCTCGACGATTTCACGCCTTTGGTCGAGCGCATCTCCATCGACGAGGCCTTTGCCGATGTCGCCGGCTGCACGCATTTGTTCGGGCAGCCTGAAGAGATCGCCACGACCATCCGCCGCCGGGTACGCGCCGAACTTGGCCTGCCGATCTCGATCGGCGTCGCCCGCACCAAGCACCTGGCCAAGATCGCCTCGCAGGTCGCCAAGCCCGACGGGCTGGTGGTCGTCGAGCCCGGCACCGAGATCGCCTTCCTGCACGATCTGCCGGTCGGGCTGATGTGGGGCGTCGGGCCGGCGACCAGGGCGCGGCTGGCCGAAATCGGCGTCGAGACCATCGGAGAGCTGGCCAGGACGCACAGCGGCGCGCTGACGCGGCTGCTCGGTCCCGCCGCCGGCGAAAAGCTCGCCGCCCTGTCGTGGAACCGCGACCCGCGCAAACTGGAGACGAAGCGCCGGGCGCACTCGGCCGGCGCGCAATCGGCGCTTGGCCAAAGACCCGCCGTGGAGCGGGTCATCGTGCCCACGCTGCTGCATCTGGCCGACCGTGTCGCCAGCCGGTTGCGCGCCAAGGCTAGGCCCGGCCGCACGGTGACCGTGCGCGTTCGCTTTGCCGATCTCAGTGCCGTCACGCGCTCGATCACGCTGGACCAGCCGATCTCAGCGACAATCATGCTGGCCGAGATCGCCGGCGATCTGGTGCGCGGCGTGCTCGCCGACCACCCGCACGAGAAGCTGATCTCGCTGCTGGCGATTTCGGTCTCGCATCTCGAGGAAAGCTTCGAGCTGCAGCTCGAACTGCCGCTCGGCCTCGTCGACGACAAGCGCCGCCCGGGCTCGAGGAAGGGCCTTGCACGCTTCGACGCCGACCGCGCCATCGACAAGATCCGCGAACGCTTCGGCAAACAGGCGGTCGGCTACGGCACGGTGGCGCTTGAGGCGGCGCGCTCGGTTCCCGACGAATTCAGGGAACTGGCGGAGAAGCAATTGTGAGCGGGAGACAGCGAGGCGCTATTGCGTCTCTTCGCCGTCCCAGTAACTCCTCACCGCTGCCATATCGAAAATACCGTCGCGCCGGCGCAGGGCGTCGACAGCCATCTTGTTGGAATCGGGATAGACGCAGACTTCATTGGGATTTCTTTCGCCGATCATCAAATAACGGCACGGTCCGCTACCGCTGTTGAGGAAGGAATGACCAACCGGCCGGCCAGCGGGAAAGCAGACATAGTCGCCGGCTTTCATCTCGTGGCGCTCCTCGCCAAGCAGCAGCGTCACCTGCCCTTCCAGGATCAGCGCGTGCTCTTCTTCGAGCATATGGTAGTGCCGGGGCGCTAGGCGCATGCCGGGGGCAGGCGCCTCGATCAGCATGCCGACATGATAGTCGGATCGCCCCAAAGCGGCATAGGTCAGATGCTTGGACCGGCCGCCGAACCGCGGGCCTTCGCCCTCGACCTTCCATTCGACAGAATCGCTGGCGATCGGCGGGATCGGCGCGGCCGGGGGTCTGGTAACACCGGTCGTGCTATCCGACGGCGACGGATCGTCGGCGGCAAGGCCGGTGTCCTCGCCGTCCCAGTAGCTTCGGGTCGCCGCGAGATCGAAGATCGCGCGGCTGCCCAGCGCGCGCACCAGAACCTTGTTGGAGGCGGTGTAGACGACGACGTCGTTCGGGTTGCGCTCGCCGACGATGACATAGCGGCACGGCGCATCGCTGGTGTTGATCAGGCAATGCCCCGCCGCCGCACCCGCCGGAAAGCAGATATAATCGCCGGCCTTCATGGCATAGGCGGCGTCGCCGACATAAGTGGTGAGCGTTCCTTCGAGGATGAAGACATGTTCTTCCTCGAGAATATGGTAATGCTTCGGCGAGCTCTGCTTGCCCGCCGGCAACTCCTCGATCGCCACGCCGATATGGTGGCTTTCGCCCAGCGCGGCCAGCGACAAATGCCGGTAGCGCACGCTGAAGCGTGGCACGGCGGTCCATTCCGTCCATGGCACCTCATCCGATGCGAATGGGACGGGCGGTTTCGCTTCGTCGGCCATCGAGCCTCCTGGTCCTGCCGCCCTGCTCGCGACAGAACAAAGCTGCCAGCTTCCGGCATCATCGCCAAGCGGTGTTCGCCACACTCCTGACAAAGCCGGACAGAAGCTGCCCGTTTAACCCCTGATCGCCTTGCCGGCTTGCTGCAGCAGCTCGAAAGCGGCGAAGCGCTTGGCATGCCAGCCGGCCAGCGTAGCGTCGGGATGATAGACCTCGCCGAGTTCCGACATGCCGGCCATGGCCGCCGCGACATCCTTGTAGGTTCCCGCGGCGACTGCGCCCAGCATCGCCGAGCCGAGCAGCACAGGCTCCGGCGAGGTCGACGCGACCACCACCATGCCAGTCGTGTCGGCCAGCAACTGACGCACCAGCGGGCTTTGGCCAGCGCCGCCGCTGACGACGATGGTGTCCACCGGGATGCCTTTCTCATGCTCGGCCCGCACGATCTGGCGCGCACCGTAGCCCAGCCCGCAGACGCCGGCGACATAGAGCCCGACCAGGCTGTCGAGACTGGCGTCGAGATCGAGCCCGGCAATCAGCGCGCGTGCGTCCGGATCGGCGAACGGCGCGCGGTTGCCGAGGAATTCCGGCACGACGTGGATGCCGCCGACCAGGGCCGGCGTCGCCGCGGCGCCGTTGCGGCTTTGCGCCTGCAGAGACAGCCAGGCGCTGAGGCTGAGGCCATCGGCCTGCGCCCTCGCCGCAGCTTCGCCGCTTGCCGGGTGCATGCGCACCAGATGGTCGATGGCCGCACCCGCCGCCGATTGGCCGCCCTCGTTCAGCCACAGGCCCGGCACCATGGCCGAGAAATACGGACCCCAGACGCCGTCGACGAAGGCCGGTTCGGCGGTCGACGACATGGTGCAGGCCGAGGTGCCGAAGACATAGGCCATGCGCGACAGAACGCTGCCGAACGCGCCGCGCGCGCCGACCGTGCCGACGCCGCCGGCATGCGCGTCGATCAGGCCTGCCGCCACCGCGGTACCGCCGATGAGCCCAAGGTCCGCTGCTGCCTGCGCGGTCAGTCCACCGCCGAGTGCGGCACCTGCCGGTACGATCTCGGTGCCGATGCGGGCGAACCCGTCATCGGCAAGCGCGCCGAGGCCGATCTTGCGGAAATAGGCGTCGTCCCAGCGGCTCTCATGCGCCAGATACGTCCATTTGCAGGTCACCGTGCAGACTGAGCGCGCAAGGCTGCCGGTCGCCCGCCAGGTGAGGAAGTCGGCCAGGTCCAGGAACTGCCATGCGGCATTGAAGGTGGCGGGCAGGTTTTCGGCCAGCCACAGGAGTTTCGGCGTTTCCATCTCCGGCGAGATGACGCCGCCGACATAGTTCAGCACCGCCTCGCCGCTGCGGTTGATGCGGCGCGTCTGCTCGACCGCGCGATGATCCATCCAGACGATGATGTTGCGTTCGGCATTGCCGGACGGGCCAACCGGCAACGGCACGCCGCCCTCGCCCAGCACCACCAGCGAACAGGTGGCATCGAAGCCGATGCCGTCGATCGCCTCGGGCGCTACGCCCGATTGCGCGACGGCCGCGCGGACGACGATGCACACCGCCCGCCAGATGTCATTGCTCGACTGCTCGACAATGTCGCCGGCCTCGCGCCAGACCTCGATATCCTGCTTGGCCGAGGCAAGCAGGTTTCCCGTGTGGTCGAACACTCCGGCCCGCGCGCTGCCGGTGCCGACATCGATGCCGAGATAGTGGGGCATGGGGGAGAAACCTTTGGTTTAGCGAATAGGGAATAGGGAATAGCGAATAGCGAATAGCGAATAGCGAATAGCGAATAGGTAAGTCGTTGGATTCTTCCCTATTCGCTACTCCCTATTCGCTACTCACTTAGAGATCATTGCTCTGCGGCAAAATCACCAGATCCCGGATCGTCACGTTTCTTGGCCGGGTCAGCATGAACATGACGGCCTCGGCCACTTCGCGCGGCTGCATCAGGCCGCCTGCGGCGAGCTCTTCCTCTAGCTTGGCCTTCGGCCAGTCGTCGACCAGTGCCGTCACCACTGGGCCCGGCGCCACCGCACCGACGCGCAGCCCGTGCTTGGCGACCTGCCGACGCACGGTATGGACGAAGGCCTGCACGGCGTGTTTGGAGGCCGTGTAGATCGGCTCCCAGACCACAGGGACCAGCCCGGCGATCGAACTGGTGACGATGATGTCGCCGGTCTTTCGTTCGATCATGTGCGGCAGCACCGCCTGTATCGAACGGAAGCAGGCATTGATGTTGAGGTTGAGCATGCGATCCCAGACGTCGGGATCGCCGGTCGCCACCTCGCCGCCGACATAGGCGCCGGCATTGGCATGGAAGATGTCGAGCTGGCCGGCCTTCTCCATGATCCGCGGCATCATGGTGACGACGCTTGCGGGCTGCACCAGGTCGATCACCAGCGGGATCGCCTTGGGGCCAAGCTCGGCGCACAGTTTGTTCAGCGTCGCCTCGGCGCGGTCGACCAGCACCACGGTGGCGCCGGCCGCCAGCATATGCCTGGCGCATTCGAGACCGATGCCTGATGCCGCGCCGGTGACGGCGGCAACTTTTCCGGACAGTTCTTCGCTCATGTCTTGCTTCCTGTTGATGGGTTCAGGCCCGGCCATGCGAGACACGCGAGCGGCGTGCCAGCGAGTCGACGATGACTGCAATGGCAAGCACGGCGCCGGTGATCATGTACCGAAGCGACGAGGACAGATCGAGCAGCGTCAGGCCGCTGGCGATCGACTGGATGACGATGATGCCGAGCAGTGCCGAATAGGCGCTGCCGCGGCCGCCGAACAGGCTGGTGCCGCCGATGACGGCCGCCGCGATGGCGTTGAGGTTGACGTCGCCGGTGCCTGCCTGCTGGCTGGCCGAGGCAAGGCGGGCCGCCGACAGCACGCCGCCGAAAGCCGCAAGCATCGAGCACAGCACGAAGGCGCTCGAATAGATCAGCCGCACATTGATGCCGGCGCGCCGTGCCGCCTCGCGGTTGCCGCCGACCGCCGACATCGAACGGCCCCATTTCGTCCGCGTCAGCGCGTAATGCATTGATATGACAAGGCCGACGAACAGACCGAACATCCACGGAATGCCGCGCGCCTGGTTGAGATAGAAGACGATGAGTTCGAGAATGACCGTGATGACGACCGCGCGCGTGATGAGACCGCTCGTCGAACGCGCGGACAGATTGGCGGCGCGGCGGCGCGCAACGGTGCGCAGGCCGGTGATCAGCATGACGATGCCGGGAACGGCCGCCAGCCCGAACGACAAGAATTTAGGCATCACCAGCAGCTGGCCGAAATTCACCAGGTTCGAGCCGTAAGGCAGGTTGATCGAACCGGTCGAGCCGAGGATGTAGAGCTGCAGTCCAAGCACCGCTAGCAGGCCGGCCAATGTCGAGACGAAGCTCGGCATGCCGAGCCGGTTGAACAGCAGCGCATAGAGCGCGCCGATGAAGCCGCCGACGGCGATAGCGGCGAGAATGGCGAGCGCCACCGGCCAGCCCTGGTTGACCCACAGCGTGCCGACCATCGCCGAGGCAAAGCCGCTGATCGAACCGACCGACAGGTCGATCTCGCCAACCATCAAAACGCAGACGATGCCGAGCGAGATGACGCCGACTGTCGAGCAATCGAACAGCAGGTTGACCAAATTGCTGCTCGACAGGAAGATAGGGTTGATGCTGGCGAACACCGTCCAGATGATGACCAGCCCGACGATGACCGGCAACGAGCCGAGATCGCCGGAGCGGACCCGGTCGAAGAACCTGCGGATGGCGCCGCTTAAGCCGGCCTCGTGCTTTACGCGCACGTCGGCGCGGTCGAGCTGCGGTGCGACTGGGGCAGCTTGTTGCACGTCACGGTTCATGGGCGTGGCTCCTGGGTCTGATCCTGCCGGGGAGTTTGCTGGGACTGTCTGCGCTCGGCGCGTCGCGACACCGAATTGTTCGACGCGCCGGTGATGGCGCTGACCAGTTCCTGGTTCGAGGCATCGGGCGAGAAGATGCCGTTGTTGCGGCCGAGCCGCAGCACGACGATGCGGTCGGCGACAGCGCGCACGTCTTCCATATTGTGGCTGATGATGACGACGCCGAGGCCGCGGTCGCGCACCCGCTCGATCAGATTGAGCACTTCCGCCGTCTGCGCCACACCGAGCGCCGCCGTCGGCTCGTCAAGCAGGATAAGCTTGGGTTCGAGCAGCAGCGAGCGGGCGATCGCCACCGTCTGGCGCTGGCCGCCCGACAGTGAGGCAACGACTTCGCGGACACTGGGGATGCGCGCCGACAGCTCGTTGAGCAGCGTCCAGGCGCGGACTTCCATCGCCACCTCGTCCAGCCGCAGCGGGCTGAGTTCGCGGCCGAGGAAGATGTTGGCGACGATGTCGAGGTTCTCGCACAGCGCCAGATCCTGGAACACGGTGGCGATGCCGAGCGTCAGCGCCGCACTCGGGTCGGCCAGCGTCACCTGCTTGCCGCGATAGCTGATCGTGCCCGAGCTCGGCTGATGCACGCCGGCAAGAATCTTGACCAAGGTCGACTTGCCGGCGCCATTGTCGCCGACCAGGGCCACCACCTCGCCGGCATGGACATCGAGATCGATGTCGGTGAGCGCCGAGACGGCGCCGAAATGCTTCGAAATGCCGCGCAGGCTGAGCACCAGCTCGCCTGTCGGAACCGGTCCGTTCGGGGTGTCAATCATGCCAGAGACCTTTCAAAGACCGGTTCGAGGAAGTGCGCTGTCTGGCCACCGCGGGGTGGCCAGACAGCGGAGCGGGCAAGGGTCGCGGTCAGTTCCCGATGCCCAGCTTCTTGCAGCCTTCCGCGTAACGATCGACGCAGAGTTCGGCCGCGGTGTTTATCTTCTTGTCGATGATCTCGGCCTTCAGGTTTTCCTGCGTCACCACCGCCGGCGTGAACAGCTGCGAGGGCGTGTCGTACAGCGTCATCTCGGCCTTCGGCTTCTCGCCCGAAAGCAGCTTGATGGCGACGTTGGCGGCAGCCGCCGCCACGATCTCGCTCGGCTTGGAGATGGTGTTGTACTGGTCGCCGGCGATGATCAGCTGCAGTGCCGCGATCGTCGCGTCATTGCCGGTAACCGGCGGTACCGGGTCGACGCCGGCGGCCTTGAAGGCCGCGATGGCGCCGCCACCGGTGCCGTCATTGGCCGCGACGACGCCGAGGATCTTCGGACCGAAGCGGGTTATCTGGCCGCCGGCCCATTGCTGCGCCTTCGGCGGAGCCCATTCCGGCGTATCGTATTCGGCCAGGATTTGGTAGCCGCTGTTGTCGAGACCTTCGTGGATGCCCTTCTTGATCAGGCCGGCCGCCGCGTCGGTCGGCGAGCCGTTGATCTGCAGCACGCCGCCGGTCGCCGGATCGACCTTGAGCGCCTTCAGGTGCTCGACCAGCGAGTCGGCGATGGCCTTGCCGATGCCTTCATTGTTGAACGAGACATAGAAGTCGGCCGGTGCTGTCGGGATCGGCCGGTCATAGGCGATGACCTTGATGCCCTGGCTCTGCGCCAGCTTGACCAGCGAGGCGGCGGCGGTTGAGTCGACCGGGTCGAGCACGATCGCCTTGGCGCCTTGCGAGATCACCGAGTTGAACTGCTGCTGCTGGCGCGAGGCGTCGGCATCGGCGTTCTGGTAGAGCACCTTGCAGCCAGGGCACAGCTTCTTCATCTCGGCGGCGAAGCCGGGATAATCATGCTGCTCGTAGCGGGTCGAGGCCTGGTCGGGCATCAGGAAGGCCACGGTGGCGTCGGTGACCGGCTCGGCAAAGGCAGCCGTGCCACCGAGGAGAGAGAGTGCGAGCGCTGCCGCACCGGTCGATTTCCAAGCAAATCTGGTCATTCGAATGTCTCCGTTTCAAAAATGGTTTCACGAAACCTGATCGCCACATGGCGCCAAGCTTGACTTCAAGTCCGACTGTTGCGAGGAGTGCGACCCGCGCCCCTCTGGCGGATCTGCTCGATCCCCAGCCAGCCGTTAACGCATCCTCCTGGGCATGATCGAAGACGATCAGCCACAGTTGCTGGATTTCAGGACAAGCGATCTCCAGCACGGGACGCCTCGAGCGCATCCCGCGTCATTCCTTCCCTAAGTCTCGGCTCCTCCCGGTTCCTCCCTGTTAGGCGGCAATCTCCGCATTGATGTTTTCCGCCAGCAATATCCGGAAACGCGAAGGCGACATGCCCTTCTGCGCCAGGAACCGGCGGTTGAAGTTCGAGATATTGTTGTAGCCAGCGGCGTAGCAGATCTCGGTGATCGACATCTGGCCCTCGCTCATCAACAGCTGGCAGGCGAGGTTGATGCGCAGCCGGTTGACATATTCCACCAGCGCCATGCCGGTGTGGCGACGGAAGCTGCGCGAAAATGCGCTGGGGCTACGCCCGGCGATTTCGGCAAGGTCGCCTTCGCTGAACGGCTCGGTCAAATGACCATTGATGTAGGCCAGCGCCTTGTTGATGCCTGCCGACATGAAACCTGACGGATCGGGAAGATAACCGGCGCTGGTCAGGGTGCGCACATCGCTGGCACGGCTCAGGATATCGAGCACGCCCATGAACAGCGAGAGGCGGCGCACGCCCTGCGCCTCGACCAGTTCGGCAAGCAGCGGCGCGGCAAGCTCGGCCGTCGCCGGCGAGAACAGCGCGCCGCGACGGCTGATTTCCAGGATACCGGCGCAGGCGGCAAGTTCGGGAAGGGCCGCCGTCGATTCGGCGATGAATGCTTCCGAGAACTGGACGACACGTCCGCGCAGCGGCACAGTTTCGCCCGGCGGTACGTCGCTAACCCAGTTGTGCGGCAGATTGGGGCCGGTGAGCACTAGATTGCCCGGCTCGAACTCGCCGATAAAGTCGCCGACGAAGTAGCGGCCGGTGGTGGCGACAACCAGGTGGATCTCGTATTCAGGATGGAAGTGCCAACGCACGGTGCGGAAGGGATAGCCGTGAGCCCACGCCTTGAACGACTCACCGCGTCTGATCTGGACGACTTCCAAGTCCGGATTCATGCCCGTTCCTCCCGGCACCGGTCCAGTCATGCGACCAGTTACAGCGCCCTCTCCGCAGGCCGCGTATGCCGCTCTCTGCAGTGATCAAAGCTTAGGCGGCAATCCCTGCCGCCGCCACCACGGTCTGTCCATCTGACCGATACTTTTTTGACGTTTTTGTGGTCAAAGAGAACGGCTGTCGGGAAAAATGGCTCCGGCTGCAAAGCGCCAAGGAACCCGGAGCCCATGGTTGGGCGGTTTCTTCGAACCATTGGCAACGCCCGAGCGGCCATGCGTCGTCGTCAGCTCACCTCGTGCAGCGCACCATTCGCTACCGCTGCCGGCGGCGACGCCATATCCGGCACAAGTATGTCGTTGCGGCGCGCGAAGGTGACCAGGGTGGCCCGCACCGTCTCCGCATCGATCTCACCGGCGATGCCGGCCCTGCAAGCGTTGAGCGCGACGGCATGGGCGCCATTGCGGCTGGCGGCCGGCCAATCCTGCAGCAGGGCATAGGCTTCCATCACGCTGTCGATCTTCCTCGGAAAACCCATTCCGACCAGAAGGGTGACCGGTTCCTTGAACTGCCCATGATTCATGGCTCGTGCCTCCTCTCGATTGTGCAGGACCTGCGGCGGACCGAAGACCGAAGAGCGCTGCCCGCCGGGGCTAGGGTGGGTGGGGCTGGACGTCTTGTATCGAGGATTGAATAGCCGTTTCGGTGCCGCCGATCGCGCCCGGATCGCCGCCCAGTTCGGTCCTGGCAAGCTCGATCCGGTCAGTTCGAGCTTGGCCGGCCCGACACTGGCCGCGCCGAGCGACGGAACGCATCGGCCCGGCGCCGGCAGCGCCCTGTGCGCCTTCACCAGCGCCTCCAGCCAAGCGACGACGGCAAGCGGAGACGGATTGCGGCCATCAAGCCAGGATGCGACCTCGCTTTGCGGACGGCCAAGTTCGGCCGCCAGGTCGCCCGCCTCCCATCTCAGTATTTTCAGGCATTCACGCAACCGGCCCGCAATCACATCTCCACCTCCACAACAGCAAATGTTTTCCGTCGCATGCAACAGGACGAAGATCGCTAAACAGCGCTCGCCAGTTCAGCCGCCGGCGGACGCCTTGGCAGCGGCCGACACCTGCTGCGCGGCAAGGAACATCAGCGTCGACGCCGCGGTACGCCGGTTCCAGCCGGCGGCTTCGGCCATGTCGAGCAGTCCCGCCAGCAGCGGCTGCAGTGCGCTCCTGCATTCAGTCTCGTAGGCCAGGAATTCCTTTGCCTGATGCGTCGGCGCCGGTACGGCTCCGAGGCCAGCCATTGCATCCATGTATACCTCCACTTTTTTCCGACTGATGCCCGCTCCCCGTGGGGAGCGGGCGGATTGGCCGCGACCTCAGAAGTCCATACCGGCGCCGGCCGGCATGGCCGGGGTGGCGGCTTCCTTCTTCGGCTTCTCGGCTACCATCGCTTCGGTCGTCACGAGCAGGCCGGCGACTGATGCCGCGTCCTGAAGAGCTGCGCGTACCACTTTCGCCGGGTCGATCACGCCCTGGCTGTAGAGATCGCCGAATTCGTTGGTCTGGGCGTTCCAACCCCAGCCGAACTCGTTCCTCTCGCGCAGCTTGCCGACGATGATCGACCCCTCCGCGCCTGCATTCTCGGCGATCTGGCGGACCGGCGTTTCTATGGCGCGGCGAACGATCTCGACCCCGGTTCGCTGGTCCGCATTGTCGGTCTGCACAGCATCTAGCGCCTTGGCGGCCCTCAGCAACGCGACGCCGCCGCCGGGCAGCACGCCCTCCTCCACCGCAGCGCGGGTCGCGTGCAGTGCGTCGTCGACGCGATCCTTGCGCTCCTTGACCTCGACCTCGGTCGAGCCGCCGACCCGGATCACCGCGACGCCGCCGGCGAGCTTGGCCAGCCGCTCCTGCAGCTTCTCGCGGTCGTAGTCGGAAGTGGTCTCCTCGATCTGAGCCTTGATCTGGGCAATGCGGCCCTGGATCTCTTCCTTGCGCCCGACACCATCGACAATGGTGGTGTTCTCCTTCTCGATCACCACCTTCTTGGCGCGACCAAGCATCTGCAGCGTGACATTCTCCAGCTTGATGCCGAGATCCTCGCTGATCGCGGTGCCGCCGGTGAGAATGGCGATGTCTTCCAGCATGGCCTTGCGGCGGTCGCCGAAGCCTGGCGCCTTGACGGCCGCGACCTTCAGGCCGCCGCGCAGCTTGTTGACGACCAGCGTCGCCAGCGCCTCGCCCTCGACGTCCTCGGCGATGATCAGCAGCGGCTTGGAAGACTGCACCGCGGCTTCGAGCACGGGCAGCATCGCCTGCAGGTTGGAGAGCTTCTTCTCGTGGATCAGCACATAGGGCTCCTCGAGCTCCACGCGCATCTTGTCCTGGTTGGTGATGAAATAGGGCGAGAGATAGCCGCGGTCGAACTGCATGCCTTCGACAACTTCGAGTTCAGTCTCGGCGGTCTTGGCTTCCTCGACCGTGATCACCCCTTCATTGCCGACCTTTTCCATCGCCTGGGCGAGGAAGCGGCCGATCTCGGCATCGCCATTGGCCGAGATGGTGCCGACCTGCGCGATTTCGTCGTTCCTGGTCACGTTGCGGGCATTGGCCTTCAGCTTGGCGACGATCGCGTCGACCGCCTTGTCGATGCCGCGCTTCAAATCCATCGGGTTCATGCCGGCGGCAACGGCCTTCGCGCCTTCCTGGACGATGGCCTGCGCCAGAACGGTCGCCGTCGTGGTGCCGTCGCCGGCAATGTCGCTGGTCTTGGAGGCCACCTCACGCACCATCTGCGCGCCCATGTTCTCGAACTTGTCCTCAAGCTCGATCTCCTTGGCGACAGTGACGCCGTCCTTGGTGATGCGCGGCGCGCCGAATGACTTGTCGATGACGACGTTGCGCCCCTTGGGGCCGAGTGTCACCTTCACCGCGTTGGCGAGGATGTCGACGCCGCGCAGCATCTTCTCGCGCGCTTCGGTATGGAATTTCACCTCTTTGGCAGCCATTGGATCACTCCTTCATCTAGGCAGCATTCGTTGACTGGTTGGATCTGGAAGGAGCCGTCATGCAGCCTTCTTCACTTGCTCGGCCTGCTCGATCACGCCCATCACGTCGCTTTCCTTCATGATGAGCAAATCCTGGCCGTCGAGCCGTATCTCGGTGCCCGACCATTTGCCGAACAGGATGCGGTCGCCGACCTTGACGTCGAGCTCGGTCAGCTTGCCGCTGTCGTCGCGCGCGCCGGGACCCGTGGCGAGCACCTCGCCTTCCTGCGGCTTTTCCTTGGCGGTGTCAGGAATGATGATGCCGCCCGCCGTCTTTTCCTCGGCTTCGACGCGGCGGACCAGGATACGGTCATGCAATGGACGGAACGCCATTTCGTTCTCCTTTTGGACAAACATATTTCTACGGTTCCTCCGCGCCGGACCGGCCATATCGGACCGGCGACCGGCGCGGGGACGCTGCGACCCTTTGCAGCATCGCGCGCGCATATCGAGCTAGTTTGCCGGTTTGCGGTTTCAAGAGCCCGGCCAAAAAAATTTGGCACTCGGGCACTGCGAGTGCCAAAGCCTGTTAACGCAGGCTTATTCCGCGAGGACGCCGGGCCGCCGCTTGAATCTTCCGCCACCATCCAACAACTTATCTCCCCGCCGGCGCCATCGCGGGCGCCGGAACCGCTTACCCTCCTAAGGAGTTGTTCGCAGACGGAGCATATCGATGGAACGACAGGCTTATTCACCGATCACTTCCACCCCGGCCGCCGAAACATCCGACTACGCGCTTGACCGCCTGCTCCAGCCGGCCAGCCACTTCAACCATCCCGAAGAGGTGCTGAGCGACGACACGCTCGACCTGTGGGAAAAGCGTGCCATCCTGTCTTCCTGGGCGTCGGATGCCTGCGCCGTCTATTCCATGCCGGCACTGCGCCAACCACCGGGCGCCAGCCAACCAGTGTCGTTCGACCAGATCATGGACGCGCTGTTCAAGCTCGACGGCGACGCCTCGGCACCTCATGAGCCCGGCGAGTTCCCTGATCTCTTCGACAGGCTGGGCGCCTGATACCCGACAGAAAGGAGAAACGAATGGTCGCAAGCGTCAGCAAGGAATTCCGCCTCCAGATGGAAGGCTATGGCCTGACCACGGCAGAGATTCATTATCGCCTGCCCGACCATCCGAGCTTGCTTCAGCTCTATGTCTGGCAGGACTACGACCTTGCCCCCGACTTTCCCGAACTCCACGGGTTTTTATCCTACTGGGAGCGCGAACTCGAGGGCCCGCTGCATTCGGTTCGGGTGGCCCACCACCGGCTGATCCGGCCTTCAGAATGGCGGGCCATCGACGGCATCATCGCCATCCAGTAAGCGATTCGCACGGCTCGAGCGCCGCGCTCACGGGAGCCGATAAACGACCCCAGCATCGCCGCGCGAGCGTCCCGGCCTGAGGCTTCGCTCTATGCTCAGATCACTTGGACTATCGACAGTCCAATGACTGAGCATGGCGGTGGCCGAAGAATCGGCTTCAAAGGTTCTTCGCCTTCATGACTTAAGCAACTATATTAGTTGCTGGTGAATTATATTTCACAAACGATTTTGGCGCCAGGATAACTATTTTTGCCGGACTCCACTTCAACCATTATTTAACTGCCGTGCTTCATTCTGTGTATTGCACCCCAAGGCATGTGAAATTCAAGGATCGCTCGATGCAGATCACCTCGGACCTAACCTTCACGATACAGAAGCTGATGTCGGCCAGAAGCGGTTTTGCCGGCGCCGGCCAGCCGACCTTCGTCAAAGCGGGCACAGCGCTGCGGACCGAGGCCCCGGTCATTCGTCCGGGCGCGACCGGCAACGAGGACGGCATCGAATACGATCCGTTCAGCGGCTTCGGCCAGATCTCCAAGACCGATGTGCCGGCGACTTCGTCCATCGGCGCGGCTTCTACGACTACGGCGGACGACCCCTATATGCTGGCCGGCAAGGCCAATTATGGCGAACTCTATGCCGAGTATACGCGCTTCATCATCTCGATGGTCGAGGCGGACCGCCGGCACGAAGACTCCACCGTTGCCCGCTATTTCATCCCTGCCGGCGAGACGCGGGAAACCGTGATGGCAATGGACGAGCATGACTATATTTGGGCTGTCGAGGACGAGATGGGGGCCGCCGCCGACCGCAGCCCGCAGGCGCAGGCGAACAAGGCGATCAGCAACCAAAGCCTTAACTACGCCGACGCAAGCAGGATGACTTCCGATTCATTGTTCAGCTTGCAGCAGGCATTGCCGGTTCTGAACGCGTCGTTGGCGCGCATCAGTCCCGAGGTCGTTGAGGCGCGTCTGCAAAGTATCGGCGACGACCCGAAGCTCCAACGTCTCGCGCAACAGATGGCCAAGAACGATATTCTCTTCGCCAAGACCGACCTGCGCTACGTCGACAGGATCATCAAAGGTATCGAGAGTGGCTTCAACAAGGTTGATGGCGATATCCTGGTGAAGAATGACCAAGGCCAGTACCAGCTTGGTGATTTCTCGATCTCGCTCAAGGGCGAGGTGATGCTGACCTCCAAAGACACATTCAAAGCGTTCACGGGCTGAGTCTCGTCGCGGCGTCCGTCGCCTCGGCGTGAAATCTCCATGGGCCTTGGCCGCAAGTCGAAATAGTCGGTTTCGGTTGAGCGATGGGGCGGGAGCCAAATCTCACCGCCGATTGACACCCAAACATCATTGAGCAGACCCAAAATACTTGGTCCGCAGATCATCGATCTCGCCCGCATCATGAGCGCCAAGCACTTCTATCGTCAGGGGGCGGGTCAGGAGGCTCTGTCGCGGAAGCGCGAAGCCGTACTTGTCAGGTTCGAACAGCGGCCCGACCACCTTCACCGGTAGATCGGGATGGGTGTAGGCGTGGTATTCGAGAACGGGGGCATCGGCGATGATTGCAGCGACGTTGCCATTCACAAGACCTTCGACGGCGCGATCGAGCCCAGCGTAGGTGAGAGTTTGCAGCCCCTGTTGCCGGGCAAAATCCTCCTCGACGGTGCCCGTCAGCACACCGACCGGCCTGTCGGTCAGATCGGCGAGGCCATTGATCTTGTTTGTGAGGGAAAGGGTGGTCATCACGCTCGTCACCGACGAGGTGACATAGGCAAGGACAGCGATACCACAGACCAGCCATAGCCCCTGCCAGATACGGCCGACCCAGCCGAACAGGTTCTTTCGCGAAGGCGACTTGCCGGATGTCGCGACCGACATCACTGAATAGAAGCTCTCGGCAAAGCCGTCGCGCCATCGCTTGGGGAAAGCCTCGTCGAACCGGCGATCGAAGAAGGTGAGCAGGACCGTGGCAGCGACAATGATCAGGGCTATCCAGGCATAAGCTTTTAGGAAGCCGGCGTCGCCAAGACCCGCGATCAGGTTGCCGAAGCCCTTTCCCTGATCCGTGCTGATCATGATCCGCATGCCGCCGTCGAACCAGGGCTGGGTGAAGTCGAGCAGTTCGGCCCGGGATTGATTGATCGTCAAATTTGTGACCGCTACGTCGACTTTGCCGGAAGCGGTCGCCAGAACCAGATCGCGAATGGTGTCGAACTGGACGTAGCGATACTGGCGGCCGAGTTTAGCCGCGAGGCCCTCCCAAAGATCGACCGCCATGCCGGTGAACTGCCCCTTGTCTTTCATGACGAAGGGAGGGTTGACAAAGAGGCCGACGTTCAAGGGCTCGGAAGGCTGTTGCGCCTCGGCTGCAACTTGCGGCCACAACAACGTCAGGAGCAGAATTAAGGAGCCGGCTAGCCTGCACCAGGTCCGCATGGCGATCCTTTCCTTGTTGGCATCTCAACCCGGTCGAGGAAGGCAAGGGAATTTCGCCAGAAACCGGAAAGCCTGGCGCGTCCATGGAAGAGCGGCGACCGGCCCTCGCGCGGTGTTGCCGGGCACGTGCAGAACGGTCCGATCGGCTGTTTTGCGGCATGCGGCAGCTCGGAAAACAACCTTTCGTGCCGGCGGCTTTTCTTTCGGATGCATGCAACGGCCTGGCCAGTAACGAAAACAGGCTTTACAACATATCAGGCCATGCCCTAACCAAAAAGAAGTCATTCAGTGATACGCCATTTTTATTTTGGTATGGATTTTAAACAACAATTCGATATATTTGCGAAGAGATATGGATTACAGAAATAAGTTATATTCATATGTTTCCATGATTTTCCGACAACGTCATTTCAGCATCTGCTAAGAAATCATCGCGAATTCCAGCCTATTTTCCATATTATTAAGCATTTGCAAAATTCAACCCGCGCTATGGCGTTTTTTTCTTGCCACAGGCCGACTTCGGATGCAGCTTTTTTTGGCAACAGCATCCGCGTCCGCGGATTGCTGCATGCTTGGGCGGACGGCGCTAAGCATGGAAAGGGAAATCGACATCCGCTGATGCGGCCTCCCGTGAGCTCGATCCTGCCCGCTCTTCTTTTGAGGCTGTGGACCATCTCCATCCCAGGCTGCTCTCGGTCGTCGAGCCACACATTTGACGGACACCCGCAGCCGCCAGCCAGTCGAGGAATGAACTATGAAATTCACAGTCTACGCGATCATCGCCACTGCCTTGGTGGCGGTCGCCGGATGCACCACCGATGACTATGATGATTGTCGCGGAAACGGCTGCCTGGTCGATCGGCCTCAGCAAAAAAATTGGAAGATCGATGACCGGCCGCAATACGACAGGAACGGCAATCCGAACTTCGATACGCGCGGCCGCTACATCGGCTGCCATGGGCTGGGATGCAAGGTCGACGACCCTGATGATGGCGATCAAAGCATCGACGACAGGCCGCAATACGATAAGCAAGGCAATCCGAATTTCGATACGCAGGGCAATTACCAGGGATGCCACGGCATCGGCTGCGAGGTCGACACGCCAGCCGATGACAGCTCATCGGACGATGACGATTCCAATTGATAGGCCTCGCGGCCAACAAGGAGGCCGATTATGTCTGAATTCGACAGCCATCGACGTGCCAAGATCGTTGTGATCGGCCTCGCGGGGCTTGGAATGATGCTGACGTCCGCTTTCGCCGCGAATAGCGACTGCCACGGCGTAAAGGTCGATGTGACGAAGGCGCGCGAACAAGAGTTTGGCCCTCTCGTTGCATCGGCGATGACCAACAAGGTCAAACCCGCCCAGGTGAAATTCCAAACGATTCTGGAAAGCGGGAAATGGAGCGCCGTTTATATTTCTACGCCCGTGGCCGATGACGGCATGATGTTCTTCCAGACAGTCAATGGAAAAAGGCAGTTTCGCGAAGCATGGGGCGGATATGCGGCTCCATCGGAAAAACCTGAATTGGTATCCTGGGCAAAGAAGCTCGGAGTGCCGCAAGATCTAGCAAAGTGTTTTGCCGAGACAGTTACGGAACGAAGGTGATGGTCGCCGGGTATTGCGGCGAATGATTTCAGGCCATCGATCATGCGGAAGCCGATCAAGGTGCATCGGTTCACGGAAACGCAGCTCCATCTTCTTGTTTTGATGGGCCGTCCCTCACAGCGCCAGGCTCCCCTGCTCCGCCTCCTCGGCATTCGGGTCGCCCGGCGCGGTTGCCCAGGCCAGTTCGACCAGCGTCACGGTGCGCCGGCCGACGCCGTCGAGCTGGCAGACGATGAGGCCTTGCTCCTCGATATATGTCAAGAGGCGTCGGGCGCGGCGCAGCGAGTGGGAACCGTAGGCGCGGGCGATCGCCGCGTCGCTCGGGCACGGCCAGCCCTCCTTCGCCGCACGCGCGATCATCATGAATACGCCCTGCATGTCGTCGGGCAGCAGCGACGCGCGGACGGAAACGTCCTGCCAGGCGTCATCCCCTGCCGCCATATCGGAGCCGAGGCCGGCGCGGGCGCGCGTCAGCATGCGGCGGAACTCCGGCAGGTCGGGCACGACCGAGGCGAGGCCTTCGATGCGGCAGCGGACCACGAATTCCTGATAGAGCACGCCGATGACGCGAAAACCCGCGTCGGGCTGCGCCAGGATGGCGCGCAGCACACGGTCGACGCGCTCGCGACGCTCCGCCAGATCCTCGGCGCTGATTTGCGGCTCCACCGGTTCGGGGCGGATTTCCAGCGCCGCCGACTTCGCCGCCATCAGCTGGTCGAGCAGGTCCGGCGACGCCGTCCTCCGCTGCGGCCGCGCGGTATCGGGCGGCGGAGCGGCCAGGATGATCGCCCGTGCATCCTCCAGCGCCGCCTCCGGCATCGCCATCAGCCGCGGCGTGCCGTTGCGCGGGCTGGTGTCGGTCGGGCCGATGCGAAGCCCCAGCGGACGGCGCGACAGCGCTGGCCCCAATGCCATGAACTGCCCGCGCTCCAGGTCGCGAAACGCCTCCGCCTGGCGCCGCTCCATGCCCAGGAGATCGGCGGCGCGCGCCATGTCGATATCGAGGAAGGTGCGGCCCATGAGGAAATTGGACGCCTCGGCGGCGACGTTCTTGGCGAGCTTGGCCAGCCGCTGGGTGGCTATGATGCCGGCAAGCCCGCGCTTGCGGCCACGGCACATCAAATTGGTCATCGCGCCGAGCGAAAGTTTGCGCGCTTCGTCCGACACCTCGCCGGCTACCGCCGGTGCGAACACCTGCGCCTCGTCCACGACGACCAGCATCGGGTACCAGTGGTCGCGGGCGACCTCGAACAGCCCGCCGAGGAAGGCGGCGGCGCGCCGCATCTGGTTCTCGGCATCGAGCCCTTCGAGATTGAGCACGGTGGAAACGCGATGGATGCGCGCCCGCTCGCCGGCCGCCTGCAAGCCACGCTCGGTATGCTGCTCGGCATCGATGACCAGATGGCCGTAACGGTCGCCCAGCGAGACGAAGTCGCCTTCGGGATCGATGATGGTCTGCTGCACCCAGGGCGCGCTCTGTTCCAGGAGCCGGCGCAAAAGATGCGATTTGCCGGAGCCCGAATTGCCCTGCACCAAAAGCCGGGTGGCCAGCAATTCCTCGAGATCCAGGTTCGCCGGGGCGCCCGCTGTCGTGTGTCCCATCTCGATCGCAACGGTCATTTCGACTCAAGGCTCCTTTCGCAGACGGGCTTATCAACTGGGTCACAGCCCGTCGAGCGCGCATGGCCGCCAGTTCCGCGTTGCGCACAGCCGGCCAGACGCGATCCGTCGGGCGAACCCTGTGGATAGTAACCAGTCGTTCACCATGGGCGGGTGTTCCGATTGCAGATATCAGGCATCCGCCTAGCCTGACCGTGCATCGCGTCCCCAACGTGGTGCGTCCCAACCCCGCCCCTGGCGACCGACGTCTTCAAGTTTCTTTCACAGTATATGTCGGTCGCCAATTTCGCCTGGTCCAATCCTGTTCTGACATCATGCCGGACCGCTCCATGGCGCAAACTTTGGGTTGACCCCTTCGGACCGCGAGGCGACACTCCACCCAACGCTGCAGGTGCGAGGAGGAATTGCGATGGACGAACCCGAACGGTGGCGCCACATGTCGACGGCGCCGAGGGATGGGAGCCGGATCCTGGTCACGGTGCGCCCATCCGAACAGGGGCCGGCGGAAGTCGACCTCGCCTATTGGTCGCGCGCCGACCAGTTCGCCCCGGAAGGCTGGCGCGCATCGGACTCGTCGCCCGGGCGCGTCATCGAATACGCCGAACCTGAACTGAAATGCTGGATGCCGCTGCCGACAGCCAACCTCAGCCGTGCATCCATGCCGGCGCCGTGGGAAGGCGAAGACGCCCAGCAGTTGGATGGCTCGGGGATTTGAGGGGCTGGCCGTACCCAATCGCTGCAGCTGGAGATTAGCCGATCTCCACCCTTGCGGGGGAGATTGGCAGCTTCACGGTCGGCTCCCCTCAAAACAAAAACGCGGCCGTGGCGGGGTTCGGTCCGGTGCGGCCGGAGGCTGAATCCATGCCGCGGATCGTCTGCAGATCCTGCGCGTCCAGCTCGAAATCAAAGACGTCGAAATTGGCGGCGATGCGGTCCTGGTGGATCGATTTTGGAATGACGATCAGCCCCTCCTGAAGGTGCCAGCGGATGATTGTCTGCGCCGCGGACTTGCCGTGCTTTCGGGCGATGCCGGCAATGGTCGGATCGTTCAGCAGCCGACCGCTGCCCAGCGGGCTCCAGCTTTCGATGCGGATGTCATGCCTGGCATGGAAGTCCCTGATACCGCGCTGCTGAAACTGGGGATGCAGCTCGATCTGGTTGACGACAGGCGTCACGCCGGTCTCGCCGATGATCCGCTCGAGATGGTCCTGGTTGAAATTCGAAACGCCGATCGACTTGATGCGGCCGGACTGCCTGAGCTCGACCAGCGTCTTCCAGGCCTCGACATATTTGCCCTGGCTGGGCACCGGCCAGTGGATCAGGAACAGGTCGATCTGCTCGATAGCGAGCTTGTCCATCGTCTCGTCGAAGGCGCGCAGCGCCGCATCGCGCTGGTGCGCGCCGTTGCGCAGCTTGGAGGTGATGAACAATTCGCCCCTCGGCACGCCGGAGCTGCGGATCGCCTCTCCGACCCCCTCTTCGTTCCGGTAGCCTTCGGCGGTGTCGATCAGACGATAGCCGGCCTCGATCCCCCAACCCACCACTTGCGCCGTGATGCCCTGATCGACCTGCCACACGCCAAGGCCGAGTTGGGGAATGGCGGAGCCGTCGTTCAACGCAATTTTTCCAGGCATGGTGGGCTGTTCAGGCATGGCGGGAATCCTTTGCAAAGATGGTCCAGGCGGTTCGCCCGGTGCCCGCCCTATCTAGGTTCGATGGGGGGCGGCGGCCAGTCGGCAGGGGACAAATTTGCCACATGCGATCTGCGTCCCGATCTTTGCGTCGAAGGATACGTCCTCACCGCGGCCGGCGCACCGCCCGCACCACCCCGGCAGAGGTGCTGCCGCAGAAGAGCCGGTCGCCGCCATCGGATTCCAGTCCCGAGACGCCCATGCCGGCCGGCATGTCGAGCTTCTCCAGAACCTTGCCTGATTGCGGGTCGACGCGGCGCAAATCGCTCTGGTCGCCTTCCCAGGTGGCGTGCCACAGCTCGCCATCGACCCAGGTCACCCCGGTGACGAAACGGTTGGATTCAATGGTGCGCAGGATTGCCCCGGTCTCAGGGTCGATCTGGTGGATTTTGCGCTCGCGGTATTGCCCTACCCATAGCGTCCCTTCGGCCCAGGTCAGCCCGGAATCGCCGCCGCCGCCGGGCGCCGGAATGGTCGCCAGCACCTGGCCGGTATCAGGGTCGATCTTCTGTATCAGGTCGTTGGCAAGCTGGAAGAAATGCCGGCCGTCATAGGCGGTGCCGGCATGTGCCGCGACATCGATCGAGCGCAGCGCCTGCCCGTTTGCCGGATCGAAGGCGTTCAGCTTCTCACCCGAGGCAAACCAGACATTGTTGCCGTCAAAGCTCACTCCATGCACCCTTTCCACACCGGGAAAAGGTCCGTACTCGTGCAGGACTTCGGCCGCTGAATGTCTCATATCTTGATCCTCAATGTTTGGTCGTCATCCCGCCGGTCATGTTCGAAGGTGTGTCGAACGTGAGCACCGGAAGCGCAGGAAGCCACCATTTGCAGGCCGGCCCTCACCTGAATATCAACACACCTTAGCCGTTCGACAGCGGGGACGGGAGTAACAAGGTCGTCGTGAATCCAGCCACCGGCGGCGTCATCCAGCGGCGCGCCCGCCCATGTCCGAAAAACTGCACCTTGCCCGCCTCGCCAAGCTGCTCCAGCGCCCGCTGCACGCTACGCTGGCCGATGCCAAGCGCCAGTGCCAGCGCAGAGGTCGCCCAGGCTTCACCATCGGCAAGGAAGGCCAGCACCGCAGCGTGCCGCTCCTCGATCGGCCGCGCCAGCACCAGCACCTCGTGCTCGTGGCGCGGCGCCAGTGCGAAGCCTTGGCTGGTCGCGCCGATATCGGCCAGCCCCCGCAGTTCGACCCGCAGCCGGCCGATCTCGACCCGCAGCCGCGCCCGATGCGATTCATCGGCGTGCCTGCCGCCGAAGGCTTCGGCGATCAGTCTCGCCCGCGACACATCGCCAGGCCAGGCTTCGGCGAGTGTGCGTGCCAGCGCAAACAGCACCGGGCGCGTGGCCAGCGAGACGGTTGCTTCCCGCTGGCGCACGACATAGCGGAAGCTATCAACTACCAGCGCCGGCGACGCCTGCAACGCCTCGACGTCCTCGAGCAGCAAGGGGCGCTGCTCACCACCAGCGATCAGCCGCGCCGCCGGCGTGTCCAGCGCCAGGAAAGCACTGTCGACCTCTGCGATCAGGCCCGTAATGCCGGCCCGGCGGGCGGCATGGCGGGCCCACTCCAATGCCCTGCGCGCCCGCTTCGTTTTCAGGCGCCGCATCGCGATACCGGCGACGGCGAGCTCGTGCGCGGCTCGCGCGGCCGGCGGAAGCGGCGCCGGGTCGAGCCCGGCCAGCACGTCTTCGGCCTCGTCGAGACGACCGATCAAGAGCAGGCGCCGTACCTTGAGGTGGCCGGCATGCGCGGCGTTCAGCCGGTCGCCGTGCTTTTCCAGCGTTGCGCGCGCCGCGTCGAGCGCCTTGTCCGGCCATCCCAGATCACGCGACACCAGTGCGATCTCGGCCTCGGCGACGACGCATCTGGCCCGCGCCACCGCCTCTTTCGGGCCGAAGCCACGCGCGGCCCGCCGCAGCAGCGCCTTGGCGCGATCGAGATCGCCGAGCTGCGCCATGGCAATGCCGCGCAGCGCCAGCGCCGGCGGATCTTCGCGCAAGGCGACACGATCCAGCGCGCCGAGCGGATCGCCGCCGGCCAGCGCCAGTGCCGCCGCGGTGATCAGCGAGTCCATTCAAATCCCGTCACACTTGTAACTCCCACCCCTGCGTTGCACGCCCTAATTTAAGTCACGGCCGCCAACCAGCAAGCCGTATCGGCAGCGGCACAACAAGGGAAAACCACGCGATGAACGACACTGTCGAGGGCACTGAGCGGATGCGCCACCCCTGCTGCGGCGGGCCGGCTCTTTCAAATCCCGTCACACTTGTAACTCCCACCCCCGCGCTTGACCGACCTATTCTGCCTGACAGCAAGCAACCACACGTCGCAACGGCGCGACAACAGACTGGCAAAGGAGACGACCAATGACCAAGCAGACCGCAATGAAGACCCCGCCGATCGTCTCTAGACAGGATTGGGAAGCCGCCCGCGAACAGATGCTGGTGAAGGAGAAGGCCACGCTGCGCGCCAAGGATGCTTTGGCCGCCGAGCGCCGGCGCATGCCGTGGATGGAAGTCGACAAGGCCTACGTGTTCGAGGGGCCGAATGGCAAGGCCAGCCTGCTCGATTTGTTCGAAGGCCGCCGACAATTGATCGTCTACCGCGCCTTCTTCGAGCCCGGCGTGTTCGGCTGGCCCGAACATGCCTGCCGCGGTTGTTCGCTCGGCGCCGATCAGGTCGGCCACCTCGCCCATCTCAATGCACGCAACACCACGCTCGCCTACGCCTCGCGCGCCCCGCAGGCCGACATTGCCCGGCTGAAGCAGCGGATGGGCTGGGAGATGCCCTGGTACACCATCACCGACAGTTTCGACAAAGACTTCGGTGTCGACGAATGGCATGGCCACAACGTGTTCATCCGCGATGGCGACCGCATCTTCCGCACCTACTTCATCAACAGCCGCGGAGACGAGGCGATGGGCACCGTATGGAGCTATCTCGACGCGACGCCGCTTGGCCGCCAGGAGATCTGGGAGGATTCGCCCGAAGGCTATCCGCAGACCCCGCTCTACAGCTGGTGGAACTGGCACGACAATTACGACGCCGCGCCAGACAAGACATGGGAAGAAGTGTCGGCAGCCGGCGAAGCGGCGTTCCGGGACAAGGGCGAGTAAGGGCTCTCCAGCTTGGTTCCTCGCCCCACGAAAGTGGGGAGAGGAACCCAAATCCTGGAAGGTCGCGCGCGCCCCACCACATGCGACGCCCCGGCGCGCACCCATGCGACGCTGGCATCACAATTTAAGGATGAGGACCATGCACGATATCCATACAGCCACCAGCGAAGCGATCCCCGAAAACATCAATGCGTCCACCCTCGGCATCGCCGATTGGCTATGCCTTACCGCAGCCCCGACCTTTGCCGTCATGGCGCTGCTTACCTGCATCTTCAGCGGTGATGCGGCCATGCTGTGCACGGGCTCCTCGCCGCTCACCGGCATGGCCCCGATGTATCTGCTGATGAGCGCCTTCCATCTGGCGCCCTGGCTGCGGGTGATTTCCGGCCGGCAGGTCCGATAGGTCGAGCGCGTCGCCCCAATTTTAGACACCCCACAGGTCGGAGAAAGACAATAAGACTGGTCAGGCTGAGAGCGCCGGGCGGCGGGATCTCCATCGGCAGCCGGGCGGACCAGCATCGCCGCCGTGTTCACGCACTACGAATCCCGGAAGCATTTCGGCTAGGTGTGCCTCGAAGTTTGAGGCGCCAGCAACTCCGACGGCGGGACGACAGGACACCCACTATCCATCAGCAGAAGCTAATTGACAGTCCAAGAGAAACGGCGCTCACTGGCTGGTACAGGTGGATCGCAGCATCAGGCGGGCGACATCGACCGCAGGCATCACCTGAAGCAAATCCCGGGAAAAAGCGCATAGCGCTTTCCCTTGAGAATTGCGCAAAACCAGGGAGGACGCCATGCCAACCGTTATCGGCCATCACAACATCACGAAAGACAGCAAGCACTGGCTCAGTTCACCCAAGCGTAAGGAGCTTTTCGGCTCGCTTGGGATCACTAACATCCGCACTTTCGTCGATCCGCAGAACCCGAAACACGTGGCCGTGATGATGGACGTTCCGGACATGGATAAGATGGCCGCTTTGATGCAGAGTAAGGCAGCAGCCGATGCGATGGCCTATGATGGCGTAGCGCCGGAGTCGCTGGTGATCCTGGTCGAAGCGAAAGGCTAGTCGCTTCGTTCGCTCCAGGGTGCGCGATTTGCAACGGTGCCGGCCGCTGCGAGCTGTTGTGCTCACGGAATTGCCCGGGCGAGCGCCGATCACGCGCCGCGCTGTCCACCTGGAAGGACGTGGCGGTGGTCGGCTCCGACCTGATATTCGAAGAGCATGGCGAGATGGAAGCGAGCGGGCTGCCGGGCGTGCTTCAATTTTTTTCCGTCAAAGGAGCGGACGCGTCCTGACGGCTCCTGTTTCCTTGCCCGGTAACAGCCTAATGCAGGTGTCGGGCATCATACAGATTGCCGCAACGAAGCGCTTCAGGTCGCGATGTCATTGACCGGCAGCCAGGGGTTGGGAAGATCAACCTCCCCAAGCCCGCTGCGCAACTCGATCTCGATGTCGCGGCAGATCTGCGAGATCGGAACATCGTTGGCATTGCCCTCGAAGGGATTGGCGCTGCTTTCGCCGACCTGGTCGAGCGACATGTAGGCCCAGCCCAGGAGCGTGCTGAACGGGATCGTCAGCCAGATCGCGATCGGGCCGAGCATGCCGCCCAGTTTGCCCATGTCGGCAAAGACCGGAACCACCCCGAACGGCAACAGAGTGCAAAAGATCATGACGAACATGGAACTGACGATGGCGTATTGCCTTGGATAGGGATTGTTCTTGATACGATCGCAGCGCGCCTGCTGATCATGGAAATCGCGGATCAGCTTGATAAGTTCGACATAGACCTGCGGAGGAATTTTTGCGTCCTTGAGCAACGCATTGACCTGGACCGACTGCATTTCCAAAAGCGCTATCGCCGGCTGAGGCGACTTCAGGACGTCCTCGGCCTGTTCGGCCAACAACGGACGCAGTTCCTCGGCGACCGAACTCGCATCCTCATGGATGCGGTAGCGACGCCGGTATTCGACATTGGCGGCCCGCGCCATGGATTCCCACGGCATCGGCCGCCGCAGGGCGAAGCGCAACGCCGTCATCCAGGCGATATGGCGGTAGATGAGCTGCTTTGCCGTCGGCGCATCGATGAAGTCCCTGCAGAAATTAGACCACAACCGGCTGCTCGCCGTAATTTGCGTAAAGGCCTGCAGCGCATCACTGCTGCGGGTGAACACCTGCGAATTCTTGAACCCGGCAACGAGCGACACGGTGGTGCCGAGCACGAGCACCACCGGCCATGGCACCGAGAAGCCGGCAATCCCCGGTAGACGGTAAGCAGCGACAGCCAGTCCGCTCACAACCACCATGTAGATGACGCTGCGCCGCGACCAGAGCGCGAAATCTATCAACTTGTAGGAACGGCCCACATACATCTCATGCCCCTCAAATCATGGACAGGTCTGGTTGTCGCGCGGCCGGAATCCGGCCGCTCTCACCGTCCCTTTACAGCTCCGAACCGCAACCCGTCCATCAAGAGCTTGACCAGCCGGCGCGAACGGTCACGCCATTCCGGCGTGTCGGGCGCCGAGTAGATGCCGGACAGCGCATGCAGCACATCGGATGCGTCGACGTCGCCGCGGATGGTGCCGTCGGCCACCGCGGCTTCGACCAGTTGCCGAAGCGCCTGCGAGACCCGGCCGGACGTGTCGGAAAACAGCGTCGAATTGGTGTTGAGCAGGATGCGCAGGCTGGTCGCCAGGCCGCGCTTGGTGGCGATGTAATCGACGAAGCGCTGCATCCACTGTTCCAGCGCGACATCGGACGGGTGTTTTTCGGCGAGCTCGCCGGCGGCCGCGCACAGCGCCTCCACCTCGCGCCGGTAGACCACTTCGACAAGGTGCTCGCGCGTCGGAAAATGTCGGTAGAGCGTGCCGATGCCGACGCCGGCCTGGCGCGCTATCTCTTCCAGCGAGGCATCGATACCGTGCTCCGCAAAGACGGCTGCCGCCACCTCGACCAGCCGGTCGCGGTTGCGCTGTGCATCGGCGCGCAACGGCTTTGCCTCGGTGCCTTCGGCCTTCTCTTCAACGATGACGGACGGCTCCACGGCCACTTTTTTCTCCACTGCCGAAATATGGGGCTTGAACCCATCCGGGTCAGCCCCCACGTAATAAACGGAGGCACCTCCGTTTTAGTGGAGCGCCTTTATCATATAATCAGGGGAACCGATATGTCACGTCTGCAAAATGCCGAGCGTGTAATCTCCCCCCTCGAGGGGGAGATTACGCCGAAGGCGACAGAGGGGGTCGGCTCGACTGGGCGCGACCTCCTGCGGCAGATGGAAGTTAGCGCTTTACGTCCGGCGACCCCCTCTGGCCTGCCGGCCATCTCCCCCTCAAGGGGGGAGATCACGCCCTTCGCGCCCTTGCCCTCGCCCGACCCAACACCAATTCATCCCCATCCGCGTCAAGCAACTGGAGCCAGACGCCCATGACCAAGACAACAATTCCCGTCCATCTCGATATCAACGGACACCATCACGAGTTGCAACTCGAGCCGCGCGTCACGCTGCTCGACGCCTTGCGAGACCGGCTCGGCCTGACCGGCACCAAGAAGGGCTGCGATCACGGCCAGTGCGGCGCCTGCACCGTGCATGTCGACGGCGAGCGCGTGCTGGCCTGCCTGACGCTGGCCGCGCAAGTCGAGGGCCGCACCGTCACCACCATAGAGGGGCTTGCACGCGAGGGCGAACCGCATCCCGTGCAGGCTGCCTTCCTCGAACAGGATGCCTTCCAGTGCGGCTATTGCACGCCAGGCCAGATCATGTCGGCGGTGGCTTGCATCCGCGAGGGGCATGCCGGCTCGGATGACGAGATCCGCGAATACATGGCCGGCAATCTCTGCCGCTGCGGCGCTTATCCGCATATCGTCGCCGCCGTTCGCCAGGCTGCATTGGAGGTCGCATCATGAGGGATTTTTCCTACCTGCGCGCCGGCTCGGTCGATGCGGCAAGACAGGCGGCCGCCCTACCCGGCGCCATGCTGTTCGCCGGCGGCACCACGCTCATCGACCTCGCCAAATGCGGCGTCGCCGAGCCCGAGACACTGGTCGACATCACCCATCTCAAGGGGCTGAACGGCATCGAGCTGGACGAGAGCGGAGCCACCATCGGCGCGCTCGCCAAGATGAGCCACGTCGCCGACCACGACGGCATCAAGAGCCGCTTCCCAGCCGTCTCGGAAGCGCTGTGGCAGGCGGCTTCCGCACAGATCCGCAACATGGCGACTATCGGCGGCAATCTGATGCAGCGCACGCGCTGTCCTTACTTCCGCGATCCGGCGAATTTCCCCGCCTGCAACAAGCGGGAACCCGGGAGCGGCTGTTCGGCCATCGGCGGTGTCACACGGGGCCATGCGGTGCTCGGCACCAGCGAAGCCTGCATCGCCATGTATCCGGGTGACCTCGCCGTCGCGCTGGTCGCCTTCGATGCGATCGTGCATCTCGGCGATCGCCAGGTCCCCGTGGACGACTTTTTCCTACTGCCCGGCACAACGCCGAACAAGGAACACGCTATCGAACCGGGCGAGATGATCACCGCCATCGAGATCCCCGGCTCGGCCTCTGCCCGGCGTTCGACCTATCTGAAGGTCCGCGATCGGCAATCCTATGAGTTTGCCGCGGCCAGTGCCGCCGTCGGCATCGAATTCGAGGCCGATGGGCGCACCGTCGGTGACCTGCGCGTCGCGCTTGGCGGCGTCGCGACCAAACCTTGGCGGGCGCGAGCCGTGGAGGACGCGCTGAAGGGCAAGGTGCTGGAGCCAGATGCCGTCCGCGCTGCCAGCCTGCTCGCGATCGAAGGCGCCGTCGACCATGGCGCCAACCATTACAAGCTTGAACTGGCGCCGCGTGTCGTCGCGCGCGCCATCCTCAAAATGGGAGAGACGGCATGACCGTTCACAACATCAGACATGGTGATGCATCCGACGGCGCGCTGGCGGAAGTCGTCGGCGGCCGGCTGTCGCGCGTCGACGGCCCGGCCAAGATCACCGGTGCTGCCAAATACGCCGTCGAGCAGCAGCTCGAAGGCCTCGCCTACGCCGTGCTGGTCGAAAGCACGATTGCCTCGGGCAAGGTGCGCTCGATCGACACCGCGGAGGCACAGGCGGCATCCGGCGTGCTGCACGTGCTGACGCCTGACACCATCCTCAGCCTGAGGACCGCCTCGGACTGGTTCGGCACGCCGCCGCCCGACAAGCCCTATTGCCCGCTGGCGCGCGACATCACCTTTTCGGGCCAGCATGTCGCCGCTGTCGTCGCCGAAACCTTCGAGCAGGCGGTCGCCGCGGCAGCCCTCATCAAGGTCAGCTATGACGAGACGCACGCCATCGTCGACCTTAGCGACGCCAAGGCCGGCGACGGCATCCCGATCGACGCCATGACCAAGGAATGGGGCGACGCGCAAGCCGCTTTCGCCTCGGCCCCGGTGCGCATCTGCGCCGCCTATAACACGCCGCGCGAGTACCAGGCGCCGATGGAGCCGCATGGCCTGATCGCCCGCTGGGAGGGCGACCGCCTCACCGTATGGGAACCGAGCCAGTGGCTGGACGGCATGGCGCGCACCTATGCCGAATGGTTCGGCGTGCCGTTCGAAAATGTGCGCCTGGTCTCGCCCTATATTGGCGGCGGCTTCGGCTCCAAGGCACTGGCGCTCAGCCATGGCGCGGTGGCGGCGTCTGCAGCAAAGATGCTCGGCCGGCCGGTGCGGCTGGTGATGACGCGGCCGCAGACCTTCACCGGCTATGGCGGCCGCGCCGCGACGCGGCAGACGGTGACGATCGGTGCCGACCGGCAAGGAAAAATCCAGTCGATCGTGCATCGCGGCGTCAATGAAACATCCATCGACGGCATGTGGGTCGAGCCGCTCGGATCGGTCACCTCGATCATGTACGCGACGCCGAATTTCTCGTCCAGGCAGAATGTCGTGCGGGTGAATTCTGTAGTGCCTGGCCCCATGCGCGCGCCGGGCGAAAACCCCTCTGCCTTCGGCATTGAAAGCGCCATCGACGAGCTCGCTTACGAGGTCGGCGTCGATCCGCTGGAGATCCGGCTGAGGAACTATGCCGAACAGGATCCGGAAGCGAAAAAAGCCTGGTCGACCAGGCAGTTGCGCGAGGCTTTTGCCGCCGGCGCGGAACGCTTCGGCTGGTCCAGGCGTACGCCCGAACCGCGCTCCATGCGCAACGGCAATCAGCTGATCGGCTGGGGCGTTGCGGCGGGCACCTATCCCGTGCGGCGCGCCTATGGCGAGGCGATCGTGCGCATCCTGGCCGACGGTTCGGTCGAGGTCGAAAGCTCCTCGATCGATATGGGCCAGGGCACCTACACCATCTTGGTGCAGACCGCCGCTGAAACGGTCGGCGTGCCGGCCGACCATGTCGTGGTGAAGCTAGGCGATTCGCGCTTGCCCCGCGCCGGCGTCGCCGGCGGCTCGCGGCTGGCCGGCGTGATGACCGGTGCGGTCCATAAGGCGGCGATCTCGGCGCTCGACCAGCTGATCGGGCTGGCGATCAGCGATCCACGCTCACCCTTCCACACGCTGCAGGCCAACACTTTGGTTGTGGCCAACGGCCGTATTTCGTCGCCACGCGGCGACGGGCCTGACGTCTCGATCTCCGAGCTGCTCAAAAGCGTCGGCCGCGACCATATCGAGGCCACCGGCGACACCATGCCGGCCCATTCGACGCCGGAGGATCGCTACAAGAACTACACCACCATCGCCATGGCGCTGCCGCACACCGAAGGCGACTATTCCCGCCACTCCTGGTGCGCGCATTTCATCGAGGTGCGCGTCGATGAGGATTTCGGCACGGTGCGGGTGTCGCGCGTGGTGTCGGCGCTGGATTCCGGCCGGCTCTACAACCCGAAGCTCGCCGAAAGCCAGTGGAAGGGCGGCATCATCATGGGCATCGGCCAGGCGCTGCTCGAAGAAGGCATCGTCGACCGCCGCCATGGCCGCATCGTCAACAACAACCTCGCCGATTATCTGGTGCCGACCAATGCCGACATCCCCGACATCGAGGTGATCTCGGTCGGCATCCCCGACCTGCATTCCTCGGTGCTCGGCGGCAAGGGTGTCGGTGAACTGGCCATCGTCGGCGTCGCCCCCGCGATCGCCAACGCGGTGTTTCATGCGACGGGCAAGCGAGTTCGGGATTTGCCGATCACGCTGGAGAAGCTGATCTGAGAGTGAGAGCGTGATCTCCCCCCTTGAGGGGGAGATGGCCGGCAGGCCAGAGAGGGTCGGTTCGACTGGGCTCGGCCCAATGCAGCAGATCAGGTTGGCGCTTCACGCGAGACGACCCCCTCTGTCGCCTTCGGCGACATCTCCCCTCGGGGGGAGATTATCCGCTTCACCACCACTCCAACCCGAACACCAGCTTGCCGAAGTGCAAGCCGCCGGCGGCCATGTGGGCGTAGGCTTCGGCCGCTTCATTCTGCGAAAACACCTTGTCGACGACCGGGTTGATCCTGGCCGCACCGATGGCGCGGACGGCGTCGCGGAGGTCGGACACCGATCCGGTGTTGTTGCCGACCACTTTCAGCGCCTTGATGATGATCGGCAGCAGATTGATCGTGGCCTCGGCGCCGGTGACGAAGCCGATGGCGAACAGCGTGCCGCCGGGCGCGGTGGCGTTGATGGCGCGGGCAAAGGTGGCCGTGCCGCCGGTCTCGACGACGAGGTCGGCGCCGAGGCCGTCCGTCAGTTCCAGCACCTTGCCGTCCCAGTCGGGCGTCGCGCGGTAGTTGATGAGATGATCGGCGCCCAGTGCCTTCGCCCGCTCCAGCTTCTCGTCCGACGACGAGGTGATGATGACGGTGGCGCCGGCAGCTTTCGCAAGCTGCAGGGTGAAGATCGAGACGCCCCCGGTGCCGAGCAGCACGACGACCGAGCCCGGTCCGACATCGGCGGCGCGGATGGCGTTCCAGGCGGTGGTGCCGGCGATCGGTAGCGTCGACGCCGCCTCGAAGGAGAGATGCGCCGGCACCGGCACGACCGAATTTGCGGGCAGCGCGACATATTCGGCCAGCGACCCCGGCAGCGAGATGCCGCGCATCTGCCTCATCTCGTAAGGCCGCGGCCGGCCGCCGATCCAGCGGGGCTTGGCATGGGCGACGACGCGATCGCCGGCGGCGAATCCCGTAACCCCCTCGCCCAGTGCGACGATCTCCCCGGCGCCGTCGGCGACGGGGACGAGCGGAAAGCTCGGTCCGGGATAATTGCCGCTCGCCACCGCGACATCGACGAAATTGAGGCTCGCCGCACGCTGGCGGATCAGCACTTCGCCGCGCTGCGGTTCGGGGGTGGCAATGGTGGCGGCGCGGAAGGCGTCCAGCCTGGGATGGCTCAGCTCGATGGCTTTCATGGTTTCACTCCTGTGGGACGATTGATGGCTTGAGTGCATCTAGCTGCTGCGGTATTTCTGGATAATCCCTGCTTTTTACATTTGAGTACTGTAAGTCATGCAGCAATCTCGCGAACCACTGACCCTTGCCGAAATGGCGGCTTTCGCGGCCATCGCCGAGGCGCGTTCCTTCACCAGGGCGGCGGCGCGTGTCGGGCGCGACGCGACCATCCTGTCGCGGCGCCTGCAATCGCTGGAGGAGCGGCTGGGCGTCAGGTTGCTCCATCGCACGACGCGCAGCGTGTCGCTGACCGAGGCGGGTGCCGAATTCATGGTGCGGGTGCGCGCCATCCTCGCCTCCGTGGACGAGGCCGAGGCTGCCGCGTCGGCGTATGCCCGCGGCGGCCCGCGCGGCCTGCTGAGGCTGGCGCTGCCCGGCACGTTCGGACGCATGTGGATCGGGCCGCTGCTGCCGCAATTCCTTGCCGAGTTTCCCGATGTCCGCATCGAGGCCGAATTCTCCAACCGCTTCGCCGATCTGGTCGCCGAGAATTTTGATGTCGCCGTGCGGCTCGGCGCTCTGGAGGATTCCCGCCTGGTGGCCCGCAAGGTGGCGACACGGCGGCGACTGCTCTGCGCCGCCCCCTCCTATCTCGCCCGAAGGGGCAAGCCGGAGACCCCGCAGGCGTTGCTCGAACATTCCTGCCTGGGCTTCAGCGGTTTTCAGACCTTTCCAGCCTGGGAGATGACCAACCGCGAGGGCCGAAGCGTGCGCGTCGAGGTATCCGGCCCGTTGGTCACCGATGATGCCGAGGTGTTGGTCGATGCCGCCGTGCAAGGCGTCGGCCTGATGATGAGCACGGACTGGCTGGTCGGCCGCGAACTCGCCGACGGACGGCTGGTGCCAATCCTGGAGGATTGGACGCTGGCCGACGAAGGCGCGATCTACGTCGTCACGCCCTCAGCCAAGGGACAAGCCGCCAAGACCCGCGCCTTTGCCGACTGGATCGGCAAGCGCTTCGCGCCGGAACCGCCCTGGCGGCGGTGAGAGTTGGCAAAGTGATTGGCCGGCAGGCAGAAGGGGGCGCCGTCCGGTGCAGGCGCAGTACCCTTGCCGCATTGCGCAACGTCGAGCAGATCGGCGGGTACGGGTGGCGTTCGAGCGCGACCACCTTATCCGATCTCCTGTCCGGATCGCACCATTTGGCTAACCGGCCCCGAAATGGGGCGCCGTCACTGAGGTGCAAGCGGCGTGCCTATGTCCGAAACGAGCTTGACGAGATCCGCTTGGCGTCTCGTGCTGGTTTTGGCGAAGATACGGTTGAGGTGGGTCTTCAAGGTGTTTTCGCCGATGCCGAGCGCCAGCGCGCTCTTCGACGCGGACAATCCGCTGCCGATGCGCAGCAGAACCCGCGCCTCCGCGGGCGTCAGGTCGAACAGCGCGGTGAGAACGGCTTCCGGAAGTGGAGAAGAAGACGTCGTGGTCGAAACGAAGACAGCGGCACATGCCGGCCGGAAGGCCGCGCGCGGTTCCCTCGGTCAGCGGCAATACGTAGGCGACGGCGGGCGGCTGACCGGGGGCCGAAATGGGCAGGCCTATGCCGCGGGAGCCGAGCGAAGCGTCCTCGCTCGCGGCACTGGCGATTGCCTCCAGCAGGGCGCGGGCTGTCACCAGGTTCTGCACCTGGAGCAGGCCGTGCTTGGAAAGAATGGGGCCTTGCGCCGAAAACATTCGATCGGCCGCCCCATTGGCATGGAGGATCTTTCCGTTGGCGCCGGTAAGAACGACGGGCACAGCGAGATGGTCGAGCGCTTGGCGATAAAGGTTGGCGGTAACGCGGGCCTGATCGAGCAGGTCTCCAATCATCGAAGCGCGGCGCAGATGCGGCGAGAGCAATGCCAGGAAACGCTGTTCTTCGATTGAGATGACCTCCCTGCTGGCCCGCGTGGTGCAACCCATCAGCCCGATCCGGTCCGGCGTATGAACGAATTTGGTGATGCAGGCCTCGCGCAATCCCTGCGGTTTGGCCCAATTCTGGAAAAATGGCGTCTGCTGGAGTTCGGCTTCGCTCATATGCGACAGCGTCGCAACAGGCGTGTCTATGTCGCCGACGATCGCGGCCCTCAGTCCGGGAATTGCGTCAAAATCATAGTCCTCCTGGAGCACGCGCATTTGCACGGGATCCCAGGGCGATTGAGCCGCGAAGCGGCCACGATTGCCGGCAGTGCTGGCAAGCGCGATGGTGGTGTAGGCGGCGTCGACCGCCTCTGTGATCCGGGCCATTACCCCGGCCCAGCCGTCGGGGTTCAAAACGCAATCGTAGATATCGCCGATAATCGAGGAAAGGACGTCGCTGCTCAGCCTCTCCATCATGCCTCCTGCACGCCCCGATCTCGCTTCGGAGGATTTCGCGAAGTCACACTTTCGGGTGACGCCACGCGTGGTTGAACTCGATTAAGGATATAAATCCGACCAGTTGACACCAGGCGGCCATTGTCGCTGGTTATTCTTGAAATGGAAAGCATCGCGCTCGCTATATTAGAGAACGCAAATATATCGGGTACACAATTGCCACAAAAGACGGTGTTTTCATCGGCTCAATTGCCCTCGCATCTCAGTGATCGCGATCGATTTTCCCTCTGGCAAGACATCCACCTCGCGGAGATATGGTCGGTCGAATACGGCATGTCGGACAACCTGCCTTTCGAAGCCGCGATCGAAGCCACGGCTGTCGGATCACTGGTTCTTGGTCAGATGTCCGGAACGATCAAGCATGCAACGAGGAAGGCAAGCAATATCGCCGACGACGGCAACGACGGTTATCTGCTGCTGATCAACAAATCCGACACGCTGCTGACCGGCGCACAGGCCGGCCGCGACTATGGTGTCGGACAGGGCGAAGCGGTCCTGGTCACGGCATCGGAAGCGCTGAAAATGCACGGTTCCGACAGCAATGTGTGGACAAACGTGGTGGTCCCCCGTGCAGTCCTCACCCAGGCCTTCCCGCAGATCGACGACAGGCTGGCGTTGAAGATCGGCGCCGAGAACGAAGCTCTCGATTTTCTCAAGCGCTATTGCCAACTTCTTGAAACCGGCCGCCCTCTCGTCTCGCCCGATTTGATAGCGCACGCGACGCAGACAATCGTCGATCTGATCGGCCTGGTGACAGGCGCCAAGGGTGAGCCCGCCGAACTGGCCGGCTTGCGCGGGTTGCCAGCGGCCAGGCTGCAGGCGGTGCTGGCAAAGATTGCCGAGAATTTTTCCAACCCCGGCATCTCGGCGCAGGGCGTCGCGCAAGAACTCGGCCTGTCGGCGCGCTATGTTCAAGATCTCCTGCAGGAGACCGGCATCAGCTTTTCCGAGCGCATTCTCGAACTTCGCCTGCAGCGCGCTCATAAGCTGCTCTCGCAGAGACAGAATAGCGAGATGCGCGTCAGCGAAATCGCCATGATCAGTGGCTTCAGCGATGTGTCGTATTTCAACCGCTGCTTTCGCCGCCGCTTCGGCTACACGCCAACGAGCGCCAGGTAGAATCCGGATACCGGAAACACGACGCGATTTCCGAATCCCTCTCCGTCAAAAGCCGAGATCCCGCGGCGATCGATGGCGCCAAACTGCCACAGTGCGCGGAAAAAGCACGGCACTTCGCTCCAGTCCAATTCCATTGCGGTCCTGCCCAAGACAACAGCTGGGCTCCAATGACATGTCAGGCTCAGGGTGAAACGACTATCATGTCAGGGGTTTGGATGCCGCAGAACACATTTGGAGGCCGCAAGGCGACGCTGGCTTCGACCGTGCCGACGAAATACGTCAATCCGTTGCGCGATCATCGCCACATGGCCAGCGTCAGTTCGCTCGCGCTGATGCTTGGCGCCGCCGGCATCGTGGCGACGACCCTGCCGGCCTCGGCCGCCGACGTGACCTGGACCGGTGCGATTTCGACCGACTGGTTCGACCCCGGCAACTGGACCCCGGTTGCGGTGCCTGGCGCCACCGACTACGCCAACCTCACCACGCTCACGCCGAATCCGACGGTGATAAGCGGCGCCAACGCCAATGGGCTTGTGGTTTTCGTGGGCAGGAATGCCGGCGATGTCGGTTCGCTGGCGATTTTGAACGGTGGCACGCTCAGTGACAGTCAAGGCTATTTGGGCACCTTCGTAGGGTCGACTGGCACAGCGACCGTCGATGGTGCGGGGTCTTCGTGGAACAGTATCGACGATTTCTATGTTTCCTATCAGGGTGTCGGCACGCTGACGATTTCCAACGGCGGTTCGGTCAACAATGTCAACGGCTTCTTAGGCGACTACTACGATTCGCTCGGCACCGCGACTGTCGACGGCACGGGCTCGACCTGGACCAACAGCGGGGGATTGACTGTCGGCGACTGGGGCCATGGCGAGTTGACAGTCTCGAATGGCGGTGCCGTCAGTAACGCCGTTGGCTACTTCGGTACCGGTGCCTATCTCGGTCGCCGGGAGGGTTCCATTGGCGTAGCTACCGTCACCGGTGCGGGCTCGACCTGGACCAACAGCGGGGATCTCACTGTCGGCGATCTCGGCACCGGCGCTCTGGCGATCGTCAACAGCGGCGCAGTTAGCAACAAGGCGGCCTATCTCGGCATGAATGCAGGCTCCACCGGCGCGGCGACAGTCGACGGCGCGGGCTCGACATGGACGAACAGCGGGGATCTCTACGTCGGCTATAGCGGCACCGGCACGCTCGATGTCACCAATGGCGGCGCGGTGACAAACAGCGATGGGTATTTGGGCTACATTTCCGGTTCCACCGGTACCGCAACGGTCGATGGTACAGGTTCGACCTGGCACGGGAACCACCTTTATATCGGCAGCCAAGGTGCGGGCGCTCTAACTATTTCAAACGGTGGCGCCGTTTCGCTTGGCAATTCCGGCATTATCGCCGACGGTTTGGGATCGAGCGGTTCGCTGACGGTGGACGGCGCGGGCTCGACCTGGACAAGCAACGGATATCTGGTTGTCGGCAATTCAGGCGCCGGAACGCTAAGCATTACAAATGGCGGCAAGGTCAGCGATCAATACAGTTCCATAGGCGTCAACACCATGTCGACCGGCACAGTTTCCGTCGACGGTTCGACATGGACCAACAGCGGTCCTCTCTTCATTGGCGAATCCGGCACTGGCACGCTCGATATCACCAATGGCGGTGTGGTCACCAATAGCGATGCCTATCTCGGCATGAATGCAGGCTCCACCGGCGCGGCGACAGTCGACGGCGCGGGCTCGACATGGACGAACAGCGGGGATCTCTACGTCGGCTATAGCGGCACCGGCACGCTCGATGTCACCAATGGCGGCGCGGTGACAAACAGCGATGGGTATTTGGGCTACATTTCCGGTTCCACCGGTACCGCAACGGTCGATGGTACAGGTTCGACCTGGCACGGGAACCACCTTTATATCGGCAGCCAAGGTGCGGGCGCTCTAACTATTTCAAACGGTGGCGCCGTTTCGCTTGGCAATTCCGGCATTATCGCCGACGGTTTGGGATCGAGCGGTTCGCTGACGGTGGACGGCGCGGGCTCGACCTGGACAAGCAACGGATATCTGGTTGTCGGCAATTCAGGCGCCGGAACGCTAAGCATTACAAATGGCGGCAAGGTCAGCGATCAATACAGTTCCATAGGCGTCAACACCATGTCGACCGGCACAGTTTCCGTCGACGGTTCGACATGGACCAACAGCGGTCCTCTCTTCATTGGCGAATCCGGCACTGGCACGCTCGATATCACCAATGGCGGTGTGGTCACCAATAGCGATGCCTATCTCGGCATGAATGCAGGCTCCACTGGTGCGGCGACAGTTGCCGGCGCTGGATCGAAGTGGACGAACAGCGGCGACCTCTATGTCGGCTATAGCGGCACCGGCACGCTCGATGTCACCAATGGCGGCCACGTTCTCAACCAGGCAGCGATCCTCGGCGAGTCCGATACCGCAACGGCGACCGTGACTGTGGATGGGGCGGGATCTTCGTGGAGCACGGATGACGGTCTCACCGTAGGCTTGGCCGGTCACGCGACGCTTGCAATCTCCAACGGCGGTTCAGCAGATGCCGATACCGTTAGTGTCGGCCAGGGAGCAACAGCCACTGGTGCCGTTACCGTCGACGGCATGGACTCGAAGTGGACCAACAAGAACGGCCTATACCTTGGCTTTCTAGGAAGCGGCACTCTTGCCGTCACCAATGGCGGCATCGCCTCCGGCGGCCTCACCGTCATGGCGATCGGTGCCGATGCCACGGGCCAGGCAACGGTCGACGGCCCGACTTCGCTGTGGGAGATGCACGGCGACCTGGTGATCGGTGTAGGCGGCACCGCTTCGGTGACGCTCTCCAACGACGGCACCGCTCTGGTGGACTTCGCTACCGTGATCGCCAGCCAGGCCGGCTCGACCGGCACGCTTAACATTGGCGGCGCGGCAGGCGCCGCGGCGACGGGCGCCGGCATCCTCGACTCTGCCACGTTGCAGTTCGGCCTCGGCACCGGCGCGCTCAATTTCAATCATACCGAGGCAAACTATGCGTTCGGCGCCGCTATCAGCGGACTGGGCACGATCAACCAGATCGCCGGCAACACCAACCTGACCGCCGATTCGAGCGGCTTCACCGGCGCCACCAACGTGAGCGGCGGACGGTTGGCGGTGAACGGTTCGCTGGCCAACTCTCTGGTGACGATCATGGGCGGCACTCTGGGCGGCAACGGCACGGTGGGCGGCATCGTGGCGCAGTCGGGCGGCATCATCGCGCCGGGCAATTCGATCGGCACGCTCGATGTCGCCGGCAACGTCGCGCAGACGGCGGGGTCGATCTACCAGGTCGAACTGACCTCGACCGGTAGCTCCGATTTCCTGCATGCGACGGGTGCGGCAACGATCGACAGCGGCGCGCTGATCGACGTGGTCAAACTCGACGGCGCGCCTTATGTGGCAGGCACGCACTATACCGTGTTGCAAGCCGATAGCGGCGTCACCGGGACTTACACGGTCGCCGGCGACACCGGGACGGTTTTCCTCGGCCTGGTCGATAGCTACGACGCCAATCACGTCTATCTCGATGTTGTCCAGAAGTCCTTCGCCTCGGTCGGTCTGACGCCCAACCAGATCGCCGCCGGCGCCGGCACTGAGAGCCTCGGCAGCGGAAATCCCGTATACGACGCCATCCTGCAACTGCCTTCGGAGGCGGCTGTTCAGGACGCCTTCGACCAGCTCTCGGGCGAAATCCATGCCTCGGCCAAGGGCATGCTGCTGGAAGACAGCCGTTTCATCCGCGACGCCGCCACCAGCCGCATCAGCGCCGCCTTCGGCGATGCCGGCAGCACTGTTGCCCTGCCCGTCATGGCCTATGGCGAGGGCGGCCCGGAAATGGTCGCCGCCGACACCGACCGTTTCGCCGTCTGGGGCCAGGCTTTCGGCTCCTGGGGAAATACCGACAGCGACGGCAACGCCGCCGCCTTCGACCGCTCGACTGGCGGCTTGCTGGCCGGCGCCGACACCCAGCTCGGCACCTGGCGCGTCGGCCTGATAGGCGGCTACAGCCATTCGTCCTTCGACGCCGATGACCGCAATTCATCGGGCAAGAGCGACAGCTACCATCTCGGTCTCTATGGCGGCACCAATTGGGGCGCCATCGCCTTCCGCACCGGTGCGGCCTACAGCTGGAACAGCCTCTCGACAAAACGCGCCGTCGCTTTCAATGGTTTCACTGACGGGCTGTCCGCCGACTACGATGCCGGCACGGCGCAAGCGTTCGGCGAACTCGCCTACAAGGCCGATGCCGGGCATTTCAAGGTCGAACCCTTCGCCAACCTCGCCTATGTCAGCGTGCACACCGATGGCTTCACCGAAACCGGCGGTGCGGCGGCGCTGACCAGTGCCGGCTCAACCACCGATGCAACCTTCACAACGCTCGGCCTGCGTGCTTCCACCGATTTGGGCCTCGGCCAGATCAAGGCCACGGCGCGCGGCATGCTCGGCTGGCGCCATGCCTTCGGTGATGACACCCCGGCCTCAAGCTTCGCCTTCGCCGGCGGCGATCTCTTCACCATCGCCGGCGTGCCTGTCGCCAGGGACGCTGCTGTGGTCGTGGCCGGCCTCGACCTGAACATGTCGGCCAATGCCACGCTGGGGCTCTCCTACACCGGACAGTTCGGCGGCGGCACGGTCGACCAGGGTGCGAAGGTCAATCTCGGCTTGAGGTTCTGACCAACGCGAAGGCTGGGGGCAATTCTCGAAGGGCGGTTGGGAGGCGCCGGAGAAGCACTCGCGGCATGAGCCTCTACGTCCGTCGCCCCTACTCCGGCGACGGCACCGGCGGCTGCGATGTCAGCGCAGTACCGAAAGCCGCGGCGACGACGGCCGCGATGCCGGCCAGTTGCGTCATGGTCAGGCTCTCGTGCAGGAACAGGAAGCCGGCCAGCGCGCCCAGCCCCGGCTCCAGGCAGGTCAGCGTGCCATAGATGCGGGCCGGCATTCGAGTCAGCGCCACCATTTCCAGAAAGAACGGCAATGCGCTGGAAAACAGGCCGACGAGCAAGGCACTGACCAGGATCGATGGCGCGAGCAACGCGGTTCCCGCTTGCGCCACGCCGAAGGGCAGCACAAGCACGGCGGCGATCGCCATTCCGTAGGCCGTGGTGCGAGTGCCGAGCTCCGCACCCGCCTTCTGGGCGAGCACGATATAGAGGGCCCAGAATCCGCCCGCGGCCAGCGCCAGCATCACCCCGGTCGGGTCGAGCGGTGCGAGTGAATGAACGAACGGCGACAACAGCACGATGCCGGCCACCGCAAGCGCGATCCAGGCAAAGTCGCTGGCGCGCCGCGACGCCAGCGTAGCCACCAGCAGCGGCCCGGAAAATTCGAGCGCTACCGCGATGCCGAGCGGGATGGTGGCGAGCGCGGCATAGAACAGAAGGTTGAGCGCACACAGCGTCACGCCATAGGCGACCAACCACGGCATGGTGGCGCGCGAGGGCCGCATTTGCCAGGGCCGCAGCACCGCGATCAGCATCAGCGCGCCCACGACGAGCCGCAGCGTCGTCGTGCCCTGCGCGCCGATCAGCGGGAACAAGCCCTTGGCGAAGGTGGCGCCAATCTGGATCGACACCATGGCGCCCATCAGGGCCGCGATGGGCAGCGACGCCGCCTCGCGACGGGCAATTGACGTCGATGTCACTTGGGTCGTCCTCCCTGTCGCCCGGCGCAAACTCGCCTGGCGGAACAGGAATACGGGGAACCGGCCCGCCTGTCGTGAGGCAGCGCCGGCGGCTTGGTGGGGCAGGACAGCGGATCGTTCGGGCTAGAGGAGACGGTGGGGTTTGAGGCGGGGTGACGGATAGGGCCGCATAGCCAAGGCGCGGCCCACTTCATACAGGCAGGCGAGCCATCGTCGCTGAAATACGGCGGTCGGGCCCGTGCAACCAACCGATGAAAAGGCAACTATGCTGCAGCGCGCAAGCAAGGCTGAATTTCTGGAAAAAGTCGCCGAAAGGTGGGTATCTGGCCGTTTTGTCGATGATCTGGCGCCTACTCACCGAAGTGTTTCAGCTGGGTAAATTTTTTGTGTTGCGCTGCACAATGGCATAGCCGATCCATCTCCTGGGGGACTTTTCGCGACTGGACACAGGCCGTGGAGGAACCGCCAGCTTGGCCAACTTGAGTTGTCCCTACGTCGATTTCGAGCCCGGCCGGGCCGGAGTTGCAATGCGTGGGATCGGCGATGCCGGCACCCTGCCGCTCGAGCCGACCAGCAGTCGGCTTCATCGTGGACATCGCGCCGGCGGAAGCCGCCGATGAGAAACGCCCGCGACATCCAACTGGATGCACTCAGGGCCGTCGCCGTGACGATGGTGATGTATTCCCATTTCTTCGCGGCGGGAGGAGCTTCATTCTGGGGCCATATCGGCGTGCGGCTGTTCTTCGTGCTGAGCGGCTTCCTGATCACGCGCCTGCTCCTGGAAGCGCGTTCGGCCGCCGAATTCGAGACCGGCCCCGCGCTGCGCTCCTTCTACATCAGGCGGGCGCTGCGGATATTCCCGCCCTATTTTGCCGTGCTGGGTTTCGTCTGGCTGGTTGACCTGGACCAGTCCAGGGGATCGCTTGTCTGGCACGCGCTTTATCTGTCGAATTTCTGGTATGCGCTGCGCAATGATTGGACACCCTGGGTGCTGTGCCATTTTTGGAGCCTGAGCATCGAGGAGCAGTTCTACCTTGCCTGGCCACTGGTCGTCCTGCTCGCCCCACGCAGGCGCTTCGAGACGATCTGTATCGGCGTCATCGCGCTGTCGCTGGCCTATCGCTTCTACTGGCCGGTCACCGCCACCCCGGCGCTGGCGCGCGACCTGCTGCCGCCGGCATCCATGGATGCGCTGGCGTCGGGCGCATTGCTTGCCTGCTGGCGGTCCAGGGGCGCCGGCCTGCCGCAATGGATGCGACTGGGCTGGCCTGCCTTCGCGGCCGCTTTCCTGATGATCGAGTGGTTTGTCCCGGCGCCTGCCGATCCGACGCTGGAATGGGCCCATTGGCTGGTGCAGCAAGTCCTGCCCCTGGTGCCGCTGATGGCCATTGTCGCCGCCTGTTCGCGCGGCCTTGGCGGCCGCCTCGGCAAGCTTGCCGAATTGCCGCCGCTGCTCGGCCTCGGCCGTATCAGCTACGGCGTCTACCTCTATCATCCGATATTGCTGTCGCTCGCCGTCAAGTCGCAGCCCTGGATTCCGCTCAATGTCTCGGAGCAAGGGCCAGGGCGGTTCGTGGTAGCGAGTGCCGCCACGATCGTCGTGGCCTGGATTTCCTGGGTGATTTTCGAAAGGCCGCTCAACAGCCTGAAGCACCACTTCCCCTACGTCGCGCGCGCTCGTGCCGCGCAGGCCGGCCATACCGGTTGGCTCGCGATCGCGCCCGGCGGATCGCCCGATGGCCGCCAATCGCTCGACATCCAGCGAACGGATGTGACGCGATGACCGCCGCGCCGCTCGTCTCCGTGCTGCTGCCGGTCTACAATGCCGGGCCCTTTCTCGCCGCCGCGCTGGGAAGCATCCTGCGGCAGGATTACGGCCGCCTGGAGATCGTCGCGATCGATGACGGGTCGACCGACAATTCCCTCGAGATCCTCGAGCGATACCAGGAGGCCGACAGCCGCATCTCGATCATCTCGCGCGAAAACCGTGGCCTCGTCGCGACGCTCAACGAAGGGCTGGCGCTCGCCCGGGGCGAATTGGTCGCGCGGATGGACGCCGACGATGTCGCCTATCCCTGGCGCTTGTCGCGCCAGGTGGCGCTGTTTGAGCGGCGGCCCGAACTCGGCTTCTGCGGCGCCGGCGTCGATATGTTGATCCGCGGCCGCATCGCCAGGGGCAAGCCCGATCCGGTGTTCCAGCTCGGCCGCATCCCTATACTGGCAAAGTTCTTCACGATCTTCATGCACCCGACGGTCGTCTACAACAGGGAGGTCATCGACGACGATGACCTCCACTACGACCAGACTTACAGGCACGCCGAGGATTTCGATCTTTTCAGGCGGCTGGCCGGCCGTTACCCGGCGGCCATGATGCCCGAGAACCTGCTCATCTACCGCGTCCATCAGGAAAGCGTGACCAGCCGGCACATCAACGAGATGCGCAGGACGCATTTGCGGATCGTCGCCGAGAACCTGGAGCGCGAGGGCCTCGCGGAAGCAACGCAGGACTTGCGCGACATCGGCAATGCCGTCAGCCACGATACGGTTACCCGTGCGGCCAACTTCATCCTCCAGCTGGAGGAGGAGATTTGCTCCCTGCCCGCCGCGACGCGGCCAAGCTTCGAGGCTGGCGCGCTCAACCTGTTCTATTTTCTCTACCAGCTCGTCGCCGACGAAAAGCAGCCCCCGCTGACGCACGAATTGCTGACGCGGACCGCGAAGTGGAACGTCATCCGGCGCCGCGAGCAATATGCGCTGCGTCCCGGCACCTGGGCGCCCTGGCTCAGCCTTGCCTCGCTGTCGGCCAGCAGGCAGGCAGACGCCTTGGCATACTTCTTCAAATCCGCTCCTGCTGCTGCGGTTTTGGCACCTTATCGGTTGAGTTAAAGGAATGACCGTCAAAGCCAACCAGCCCCTGCAGCGCGATCGTTCGACGGCGCTTGGCGTCGCTCCGGCCGTTCCCCGCCCGGAACGCTCGCCGCCGCAAGTCAGCTTCATCATCTGTACGCGCAACCGTGTCGCAGTGCTCGAGGCCTGCATCAAGTCGGTGCAGGCCGCGTGCCGCGCCTATGCCAGCTTCGCGGCTGAACTCGTGGTCGTCGACAACGGTTCGAGCGACCGCACGGCCGAACACCTGGCCAGCATCGCCGAACTGTCGGATGTTCCCTTCACGGCCATTTGCGAGCCGCGCCCCGGATTGGCGGCTGCCCGCAACGCCGGGCTGAGGCGCGCGCGCGGCCGCGTGCTGGTCTTCGTCGACGATGATTGCGCGGTCGATTGCGACTACCTGCGCGATCTGGAGCGACATTATGCGTCCGGGGAAAAATGGCTCATCCGGGGAGGCCGAGTCGAGCTTGGCGATCCCAGGGATCTGCCGTTCACGATCAAGCGGTCGCGTGTGCGCGAGCGGCTGACGCCGGATGTTCATCCCGGCGGTTTTGTACTGGGCTGCAACATGACGATGCACCGCGATGTCGCGGCCCGTATCGGCGATTTCGACGAACGCTTCGGCGCGGGCGCGCCATTGCGGGCGGCGGAGGATACCGATTACCTTGTGCGAGCGCTGTTGCTCGGTTTCGCGGTCGAGTATGTCCCGGACATGACGATATTCCATCATCATGGCCGGCGGGATCGCGGATCCATCGAAAAGCTCCACCGCGACTACAGTCTGGGCAATGGCGGGCTCTGCCTGAAACATGTTCTCCATGCGCCCTGGCTGCTTCGTCATTTCTACTGGGCGGCGAGAGGCGCATTGCGGGAACTGGCTGGCGGGCCTGTCTTTGATCGTGAACTCAATCTGCCGCACTGGCCGATCGTCGCCATGAATTTGCTCGGAGCGGCCAAATTCGCGGTTCTTCTGCTGGCAAGACGGCCGCAGGCTGAGCCGCTGCGGCAAGACGAGCAAGCCAATGCCCAGGCGAGGTGAAACGCTATAATGCCGTTGCTACCGCCAAGCCTGCCGATGCTGTTCCGGGCGTTCGGAAAGCGGCAACTGCGCCTGCTTCCGGCCGTGGTGGCCCTCGGCCTGGTCAGCGCCGTCCTCGAAGGCTTCGGCATCGGTCTGATCATCCCGTTGCTGGGCATCATCATGGGACACGGGGAGGCGCCGGGAATGGGTGGCTTCTCGGCGGTCCTCCAGCACGTCGGATCGGGCTTGAGCGAGCGCGACCGGCTTGTTGTCATTTCGATCGCCATCCTCGGCTCGATCATCCTGAAGAACGTTTTCGCCTTCGCCAACACGCTGCTCACGACCTTCATCTATGGCAAGGCGAGCCATTCGATCCGCAGCGCGTTGTCGGAGCAGCTCTTGCGGGTCGGCTATCCATTCTTCCTGCGGCAGAGTCCCGGACGGCTGCTCAACATCATCTCCAACGAATCCTGGCGGGCGTCGGATGCGATCCAGATCATGCTGTCGGCCATCGTCAGCGCATCGGCCGCCGTCATCCTGTTGGCTTTTCTGCTGCTGCTTTCGTGGCGCATGACGCTGTTGGTCACGATCGGGCTGGCGCTCGTCCAGATCGCGCACGCCATCCTCTCGGCCAATCTGAAAGAGCCCAGCCGCAGCGTCGCCTCGCGCAACAGCCATCTCGCCTCGCAGATGCTCCATCTGGTGCATGCCGGACGCCTGATCCGCATTTTCGGACAGGAGAGCCGGGAGAAGGCGATATTCGATACGGCGTCCGATGCGGTTCGCCGCGCCTCTTTCGCACTGCTTGTGCGCCAGGGAGCGTTGCCGCCGCTGACGGAGGTTCTCCACGCCATTCTGTTCCTGGCGGTGGTGATCGGCGCCTGGTTGGCGCAAGTGAGTTTTCCGCTGATCATTGCGTTCGTCATACTGCTCTACAGGCTGCAGCCGCATATGCGGGCCCTGCAAGGGTCGTGGAGCCAGCTGCAGGGCCTGAGCGGATCGCTCGAGGAGGTGACGTGGATGCTGGATCCCGCCGGCAAGCCCGGGCCGCCGCAAGGCGACGGGCCGTTCCACGGTTTGCACCAGGGCATCAAATTCGATGATGTGACGTTCACCTATTCCGGCACGGATCGGCGTGAAGTGGTGCTGCATTCGGCGACGTTCGAAATCCGCAGTGGCCGCTCGACGGCGCTGATCGGCCGCTCGGGCGCTGGCAAGACGACGATCGTCAATCTCCTGTGCCGCTTCGTGGAACCGGACACCGGCAGGATTCTCGTCGATGGATCACCCCTCGACGGGATCGATGCCAGCCAGTGGCGCCGGCACATCGCCCTGGCCAGCCAGGAGCTGGAACTGGTCGATGGCAGCATTTTTGAAAACATAATCTATGGCCAGGAGGCAGCCACGGCCGGCGACGCCGAGCGCGCCGCAAGACTGGCCGAAGCGCATGAATTCATCGAACGGCTTCCTGAGGGTTACGATACGCTCGTTGGCTACAGGGGCATCAACCTCTCGGCGGGACAGAGGCAGCGGATCGCGCTCGCCAGGGCGCTGGTGCGCGATCCCGATCTCCTCATCCTGGACGAAGCCACCAATGCGGTGGACGGACTGTCGGAAGCGGCCATCGTCGAGACCCTGAAGTCAAGAGCCGGCCGCCGCACGACCATCGTCATCAGCCATCATCACAGCACCATCTCGTTCTGCGACGACGTGGTGATCCTGAGCGCCGGCCGGGTGAAGAAGCAGGCGCCTTTCGGCGCCCTCGCATCGCTCAGCATGGACGAGCTTTACCAGCACGGACCACTCGACTGATGCATGTCACCCCAAAGTGCCGAGCGGTTTGGGCCAATGACATGCATCAAAACAAGACCTTGAAGCGCGTCGCGTGAATCCCCGGCGCGCTTTGAATTGCGCTACGTCGAGGCGCGGAGATTTCTGCGGATGCGCCGCCTGCCCGCTGCACGTGCCTTCTCCGCCACGACGCCGCCAATCTCGACCACCTCGGCCTCGCGCGGCCTGGCGCTGGTCGCCTTGTGGAGCCGCTCGTAAGGCAGCAATTCCTTGATCCGCGCATTGAGCGAGGCGATTTCGGCCTTGAGGTCCTCGCATTCCTGCCTCTGGACGTCGAACTGTATCTGTTCCGACGCCTGTTGCAGCGCAAGCTGTGAAAGATTGGCATTCACTTTCGAAAGGCTCTGCTTGTCGTTTTCGTTCTCATGGTTGAGAGCGGACAACCTTTCATCGGCGATTTTCTTTTCGGCCAGGGTGTCGTTCAATTGGCTCTTGAGCCTGGCGATCTCGCTGGTGGCCTCGCTGTTCTCGTTCGAGGTTTGCTCCAGCCGCGATTGCAGGTTCTGGATCTCCGAACCCAAGCCGCGTATTTCCGCCTGGCTGCGAGCCAGCTCGGCTTCCTTGTCGCCTTCCATCAGGCGCGCCGCTTCGGTGGTTTCCGACAGCTTCGCCTGGGCGGCCTCAAGCGACTTCTGGAGCCGCATCTCCTCTTTCTCGCTCTTGCCGAGCGCGGCCAGCAGTTCCGCAAGCCGCGCTGCTTCGCTGGCATGGATCGTCGAGAGTTCGTCGAGCCTGTGGCGCGCCTGGGATTCCCGCTTCAGCGCCTTGTCGAGTTCGATCGACAGCTTGACATGCTTTTCCCGCAGCATCTTGCTCTCGCGCAAGCGCCTGTTGGCCTCGACCGTTCTGCCGGTCAGCCGCTTGGCGATGTCGCCGAACTCCGCCTCGCGTTTTGCGTTCGCATTGGCTGTCTCCACGAGTTCCAGCCTTGTCGCGGCAAGTGCGGCACGAAGCGCCTCCCTGTCCTGAACCAGGCTTGTCTCGCGCTGTTGCAGCACTTCGAGAGCGCCTTCACGCTCGCGCAGCTTTCTCACCGTGTCGTGCAGCTTTTCCGCCAGCGTTCTTTGTTCGTTGGCCAGGCCGGCATTTGTAAGCTCCAGCTCGTTGGCGCGAAGAATGTCGTTGTGGAGGATGTTGAGGAATTCGCGCGTCAGATGGTGTGAGGTCCCGATCTCCGACAGCTTGTCGTTGATCTCCTCCAGATAATCCCTGGCGTCGTGGAAGAGCCCTTCAAAGGCACTCAATGCAGCCAGTCGGGTCTGGGTATGAGGTGTCAGTCGTGGCCCGTTTTCGGCACTGTCCGTATCGTCGGGACTGTCCGCGTTTACAGCATCGGCCTCGGGTGGCGGGTCGTCAGTGTCCGCGGTGGGGACATCGTGGCTCTTTGGCGGCGCCAGGTCTTCGGCATCCAGACTTGCGTCCAGCGCGTCCGCCAATTCGATCTGCAGGTCCTGATCTGCCAATACGACCTGCAGGTCCTGAACTGCTTTGTCTACCTCTTCAGCACGCTTGATCAGGCCTCTGAAGTTCATGGCCGAACTCCCTTTACGCACACCTCGACTGGAAACTTAACAAATTCCTAATATATCCTTACATCCGCCGATTGCGTAGGGGAAGCCCCCGTCGCAACGAAGGTTAATACGGGACATTTTGGGGGAGATGCCGCGAGCGACAATGCGCGGGTGTCGGCGCTGGCCTTGCAGAACTTGGGTTCCTCGCCCCCACGGAGTGGGGGGTCCGAAGGACGGGCGAGACCCGTGGCTCGCCCCGGCAAGGTGGCTCGGGCGAAGCCCGAGACGGAGCGGGGGATGGCTCGACTTCAATGAATTCAGGGGGAACCTGCCAGCGTCGCGCTGCCCCCTCTCCGCCACGCTACGCGAGGCACCTCTCCCCCGCTTTGCGGGGCGAGGAACCCAAGTCTTGCTAAGTCACCCCGCCATGGCCAGCGGCACGGCGCTCTTGTTGGGGATCTGGATGTCGATTTCCAGCGTCGACATGGTCTCGCCGCGGTCCATCGAGACCTGGATGTAGTCCTGGTCGATCTGCACGTGCTTGGCGATGACGGCCATGATCTCCTCGCGCAGGATGGAGACGAGGTCGGGCTGGCTGCGGTTGCGGCGCTCATAGGCGAGCAGCACTTGCAGCCGCTCGCGCGCCACCGGCGCACTGGAGCGCCGCTTGAAGATGTCGAGCAGGTTCATGCCGCCCTCCTTCCCAAAAGACGATCGAGGAAACCCTTGCGTTCGAAGGGCACGATAACAGGCAATTCCTCGCCCTCGAGCCGCCTGGCGGCGTCGAGATAGGCGCGCGCCGCGGTGTTGAGCGGCTCCGAAAGCGTCACCGGCGAACCGAGGTTGGAGGCGCGCAGCACGTCCTGGCTCTCGGGAATGATGCCGAGCAGCGGCACCGACAGGATTTCCAGCACGTCGTCGATGGACAGCATTTCGCCGCGCGAAGCGCGTGCCGCGTCATAGCGCGTGACCAGCACGTGCTTGGCGATCTGCTCGCCCTGCTCGGCCTTCATGGTGCGGGCGTCGAGCAGGCCGATGATGCGATCGGAATCGCGCACGGAGCTCACTTCCGGGTTGGTGACGATGACCGCCTCGTCGGCAAAGCGCATGGCGAGCTGCGCGCCGCGCTCGATGCCGGCCGGACTGTCGCAGAATACGTAGTCGAACACCGAGCGCAGCTTGTCGATGACTTCGCCGACGCCCTGCTCGGTCAGCGCATCCTTGTCGCGCGTCTGCGAGGCCGGCAGCAGGAACAGGGTATCCACCCGCTTGTCGCGGATCAGCGCCTGCGAGAGCTTCGCCGTGCCCTGGATGACGTTGACGAGGTCGAACACCACGCGCCGCTCTGCGCCCATGATCAGGTCGAGGTTGCGCAGGCCGACGTCGAAATCGACAAGCGCCACCTTCTTGCCGGTCTTGGCCACGGCCGCCCCGAGGGCCGCCGTCGAGGTCGTCTTGCCGACGCCCCCCTTGCCCGAGGTGACCACCACTACCTTGCCCATGAAAAAGCCTCCGTTGTTGTTGTGTTCTTGCCGGGCGGCCGTCGGCCGCCCCATTGTCGAATGTCAGCGTCGGCCAACGGCCGTCCCAATATCGAATGTCAGCTCAGCGGCGCAACGCGCAGGCCCTCGCCGTCGAGAAACGCCTGCACCGGCTTGCCGCGCGAAATGCCTTCCATCTCCTCGGCGGTGACGTACCAGCCGTCGATCGCCAGCAGCTCCGCCTCGTTCTTGCGGCAAAAGATGCGCGCGCCCTTGTTGCCCAGCGCACCCGCCGAAGCGCGCCCGCGCAGCGTGCCGTAGACATGGATCGAGCCCGCCGCGATGATCTCCGACCCGGACGCGACCGATCCCAGCACGATGACATCGCCATGCGGATGCACGATCGCCTGGCCGGAGCGGATCGGTGCCTTGATCATCAACGTGCCCGAAACCTCTTGCGCAAGCTGAGGCTCGCTTTCGTCCATCTTGCTTGCGCCAGCCTTGCCAGCCTTGTCGTTGTCCGGGCCGGCTTCAGGCGCCCTGCCCTCGGCCTTGCCATCCGATGTGCCGGAAACATCCTCCCGCGCCTTGCGGCCGGGCAGCAGGCCATCCGTCGTCGCCTCCTTGGCGCCGACCAGCACCGGCGGCAATTCGGCGCCCAGCGAAGCCCCTTCGAGCTCGATGGCATAGATGCGAATGCCGCGCGTCCCAAGCTCCGCCACCAGCCCCGCGATCTCGCTCGGCCCAGGCTTCAGCGTGTTCAGATCCAGCAGCACCGGCCGCCCGGAAAAATACCCCGGCGAGTTGCCGATCCAGTGATCCAGCCCCTCCAGCCAGGCCGCCAATGGATCTTCCGGAGTCAGCGTGAAAGCGACGAAAGAGCGGGCGCGAAAACGAATGGATTTGGCCTCGAGGGGAGCGGCAAAAGTCACGGCTGGCGAATCCTTACTGAGAGGTAAACGCTAGCGAGGGAATGGTTAACGAATGGTTAACGCGAGGGGGCAGAGGACAGCTGGAATTAAGGTTCCTGACAGGCATTGTCGGGGGCTCGAAAGTCTAAGCGCCAGAAGCAGACATTCGAACCTCATTAGGCCCCCTGGCACCCACCGTGGGCACAGTGTATCAAATTGGACATGTACGCTCGTCATCTCGCTGACATTCTACACCGTGAACTCGCCGAGCCGGGAAAGTTTGAGGATACCCTCAAGCGCTTCGAGACATTGCGTGGTTATGGTCTACTGCCACGCGGTCGAGAACGCGCAGGCGTCCGCCTCTCGGATGAACAGGCCGCCAGTGCGGTGTTGGGATTTGTTCCAACATTGCCTAGTTGGGCCGGACACGTTTCGCTCGTCCTCGGCGGTCTCTGCGCCGTCGGTGGTCCGGCTGCATCCGTTCGAGGGACGAAGACCTTGTTGGCGTCTATCGCGGCCGTATTAGCCAGCGATGAGGCTTGCGGATCGGTCATCACCTTTTCGTTCTCGATCGCACGCAAGCAAAACGGTGACGAGCACTATGCGAAAGCCGTGGTCGAAGAGGGTGGGGAAAGAAGGACCATTTCCTATGTCTCCGATATGGCCGTCACTCTGCTCCGTGAGGGAGCGGAACAGGGCTACGACCACGACCGTATTCACGCTCCATCCGCGCGGCAGCTAGTATTGGGGCGCGAATTCTTCAACCGACTCCGTAGAGACGTCGCTATTTCGCGGCATCTCGACCTGCCACTGAAGACCGATTGGCAAGAATATGAAACTGAAGAGGAGCGTGATGACTTTCACCACCGCCTAGGTGCACGCCGCAATTCGCGATTCATGAATCTCGGCATCGACACACAGGTTACATGGCCGAAGGAACCGACTCGCACGCAGTTTGCGGGCCACCATTTCGTAATGTTTCCTAGGACAAAGGAAAATTCGCATTCGATCAGCATCGACCTGGCAAACGAGCGACTTTCCGCAGAAGCCGCAAGGACCCTTCTCAATCGTTTCCTTAGCTTGCTAAGCTGGTGCGACGACCGCTACGCAGCGCTGGGGGATGGTTGGTCGGGCAACCCAGTGCCGGTTCCTGTTCGACGTTCTGAGGGCGGGTTCTCAACGACGCCAGATTGGGTGTTCAACCGATCCCTCCCTGAAAATCTAGAATTGCTTCAGCGGCTGGCATATTACAGGGAGGGCCTCAACGCCCGTCAAGCGGGACTGGTCACCTTCGAGGTGCTGAGCTTCTTCAAGGTCTTCGAAAAAAGATCGAGCTCAAAGCGTGGCGAGCAGAACCTAACAAAGCTCTGGATCAAAGATGTGTTCGCGAAGGTCTCTGCCTCGCTCCGCCGAGAAGTCCTTGTGCGGTTCGATTCTGATCGCAAGGGTAAGGATATTGAAAAGTATGTTTTTGACAACTGCCGAGTGGCGACGGCACACGCATCGGAATGCTTTCCCTCCGATGCCGATGCTTCGCCGGAGATTCAACGCCTCTATTCTGCAGCTGAGGTGATCCACGCCCTTGCTCGTCACTTCATCCTGACCGAATACAAGTTGTCGGACACGTATTATTCGGACGAGCCAACGTGTGATTGACAAAGGTAGGGTGCGCAGAAGGTTAGGGCCTAGCCAATCGGACTCTTGCCTCACCTGGTGGGTGGCGCTTGGCTCTCGCTATAACATCCTTGAGCCGCCCGCCTAGTCGCGAATGTTCAAGAGCGATTTTTCCCAATTCTCCCTCGATCTAGGAAAAGCTGCCGCCAAACGATGGACTCGATGCATAAAATCTTCCGAGCTCAGATCGGAAATATTTCAAAGACGGTAATGCGTCAGCTCTTGGAGAAAAAGCTGGCGCGTGACGGTATTGAAATTCCCCAAGCGGCGATCGATGCCTTAGCAGATCACATCGCATCTAGACGCGACCAACCCTTCATCTGGATCGACAAAGAGACCGGCGAGGAGCCGCACGAACTTCGGAATCTGACACTCAAGCTTGATAAGACAGATGCCCTCGAGCTTAAAGCACTAACTTTGAAAATTACTGAGCGGCTACCCCACATCACCCAGGAAGTTTTCGACAGAGCCGGAAGTCATTATTTTAAGAATCTGAAAGACCGCTGGCCTACAGAGGGGGCTATTCAGCGTTTCGAGACCGATGAATTTTGTGAGCGGATTGAAGAGCGCTGGGGCGAGGGCTTGGACCTTCTGCGCATGCTCTTAACTTGCTGCCGGGAGTTTGGCAGCGAAAATCTCAAACGGCGCCAGAGATCGAAATCAAAAAAGCATTCCAATCGTGAATTCGTTCTCACCAATCTGCACGCTCGATCATGCCAAGTTGCCGATGAGGTCATCACCCTCATGTCCAACGGGTTTGCCGATGGCGCGATGGCCCGCTGGCGCACCCTGCATGAGCTTTCGATTGTGGCGACCCTTATCGCCGACGGCGACGAAACTCTGGCGGAACGCTACATTAACCACGACGCCGTTGAAGTGAAGCGACAAGCAGATGATTACAATCAGACGCAAGTTCCTCTGGGGTATGCACCAATTGGAAAAAGGGAACAACGTAGCATCGACATGGAATTTTCTGAATCTATCGCAAGCTATGGCACGGAATTCGCCTCGCCATACGGATGGGCGGCAAAACGATTGAACAAAAGAAAACCTACTTTCAAAGATCTTCAGGAAGAAGCTGGCCGCGCCGGTATGAACGCATATTACAAAATGGCAAGCTTCAACGTTCACGCCGGCGCGCGAACTATGTTTTTCCGCCTGTCGAGTTTCGGGCGGGATAACGTCCTTGTGGCGGGTCGCACCAACGCAGGTTTGGTTGAGCCAGCACAGCATACCGCCTATTCTTTGCTGCAAATTACGACATTGCTAACTGGCAGCCTCAAGAACCTCGATCGTATCCTAGAGATACAGACCTTCATCAAAATAAGGGATGCAATTCCCAAGGCATTTATGCGGGCTGACAGGAAACTTCGTCGAGACGAGGCCGCCTATCAAAATGAATTGGCGGCACGACGCTCGCGAAAGCGAAAGCGTCAACCCGGTCACACCATAGCCCCCTGAATATCCGCATGTTGTGCTTTCAGGACACACGACAACCTGTTGCGCCTGAAGTTCTGGTTCCCGACTCGCCCCCTCAATGCCGCTTGAAATACTGCACCTCCCGCTCATGCTTCTCCGCCGCCTCGCGCGTATCGGACGCGCCCAGGTTCCGCCTTTTTCCCTTTTTCGTCCTTCTTCCGCGAATAAAGCCGGTATTTTCCGCCTTTCAGTTTCCGGATCATCTCGCTCTGCCTGGCGATCAGGATTTCCGCCTGGCCTTGAGGCTGCGCGCGGCTTGCTCGACGGTGCCGCGGCTGCCCAGCCTGTCGATCTGCGCCTGCGCCTCGTCGTCCGATATGCCGGTGCGCACCTCGACCTCCAGCACGTCGGAACTCGCCACCAGGCGATCGCGGCGGCGCAACTTCAGCGCCTCCGCCCTTGCGCCCCACCGAAGGCCCCGGCCGGTTTGTTGCGATCTTCGCAGCAATGATCCTGGCAGGACAGGAAATCGGCCTGCCACAAAATTGTCATGTCCCGTCCAGGTTGTGGACACGTCCTTTTCAAAGGCGCACTCTTGGGTTGCGAAACGCATGCTAGAGTTTCGCCCAACACATGCTTGAGGTGCGTCGGTGATTGTCTGACCTATCCGGATACTTCCGGCTGGGCATGACTTTCATTGTGCCGCCTATCCGTGATCAGGCTACGGCCTATCGCACGTTGCAGCCTGTTCCGGATCAACTGGGAGGTAAACAACATGCATAGCATTCAACGCAGAGAACTTCTTATTCAAGGAAGCGCGACTCTTGTCGCAATCGCTGCTCTGTCGCGTCGCGCCTACGCTTTTCCAACACGGGCGGGCGAGGAAGTTGTTCCGTGGCTGGATCAGCCGACCGAAAACCCCAATCCGGAAGGTATCAAGACGCAGCTTGTCTGGGAGGATCTGGATAGCTGGATAACGCCAAACGACAAGTTCTTCAGCATCTCGCATTTCAATCGACCGACGATCGACGAGAAGACATGGTCCATGGAGATCGAGGGCCTGGTCAAGAAGCCCCTGAAGCTGACGCTCGCTGACATCAAGGCGCGGCCGCGCAAGGAGGTGGTTTTCACGGTGGAATGCTCGGGCAACCACGGTTTTCCCTTTTTCACCGGCGGCATTGGCAATGCCCGCTGGGCAGGGACGCCGCTGGCGCCGATCCTCGAGGAAGCCGGCGTGCTGGAGAAGGGCATCGAGGTCGTCTTTTTCGGTACTGACGAAAGCGAGGTCGCCATACGCGACGTCAAGATGAAGCAGAATTTCGCGCGCAGCATGTCGCTCGCCGACGCGATGAGCCCCGACAATCTGCTCTGCTATGAAATGAACGGCGCCGCCTTGCCGGCGGCCAATGGTTCCCCGCTGCGGCTCATCGCTCCGGGCTGGTACGGGATCGCCAACGTCAAGTGGCTGAAACGCATCGAAGTTCGCGACACAAGGTTCATGAGCCTTCTGATGGCCCGCGACTATGTCACCATCCGCGAGGAAGACCACAATGGCGAGACCGTTTGGGCCGAGACCTCGGTGGGCCGAGCGCTGCTAAAGTCGGCACCCGCGAAGGTCACCAAGAAAGGCGCGGACTTCGCCATCATCGGCGCGGCCTGGGGGGCACCGATCGACAGGGTCGAAGTGCAAATCGATCAAGCGCCTTGGGCGCCGGCGACCATCGACCACAGCGAGGAGGCCGAACACGCCTGGAAAATCTGGTCCCTGCCCTGGGCAAATCCCTCGCCGGGAGAACACACGGTAACCTCGCGCGCGATCAGCACCACGGGACAGGTTCAACCGGCAATGGACGATCCCCTGATAGCCAAAAAGCACACATACTGGGAGAGCAATGGCCAGGTCACGCGGCGCGTCAAGATCGTTTGAGGAGAGTCGGGAGGCCTGCAGGAGGCCAGCAAAGTGGCAAAATTGTCATGCCGAGCCGGCCGCGCGTGATCGGTGGGAAAATCTCGCGCCTTTCCTCTCCCCCGTCGATCGGGGGAGAGGTGGCGAGCGAAGCTCGACGGAGTGGGGGGCGACCTTTCATCGAAGCAATGCTTCCGCCTGAATGCCGCATGCCTGAGCTTTCCTGCTCGCCCGGTTGTGCCTGTCTTGCGGCTGCGCGTTTCGCTAACGCCTTCCCCCACTCTGTCGCCGCTTCGCGGCGCCACCTCTCCCCCTCCGGAGGGAGAGGAAGGCGCCAAGGTTGGCGAACTCGCGCCTTTCCTCTCCCCCGTCGATCGGTTCCTTGTCGGGATTGACGAAGCAAAAACGCAAAAACCCGCCTAGCGGGCGGGCACAGATCGATACCATGGACGAATATGTAGCATAGCTGCCCTCATGGCGTCAAGAATAAATTCCTATCGAACGGCGGCGCTTGGCCTTCGGCAGGGTGCGGCATGCCGCTTGAGGTCGCCATGGCCCAGGGTTTTTACGCTGAGGTGTGGTCGGTCATTGCCGGTCCCCAGCACCTCGACCGTATCATTGGCAGTAAAGGTCGCCGCCTGATATTCGTCGACATTCGCATCGCGGCCGGGGCCTTGCTTGGTGTCGGAACAGGTTTGTCGTGCTAGGATCGCCGGTCGGCACCCTGCCGCCTCTGCGCAAAGCGGCTGCAAGTGCCGGTTGGCAAGCACAGGCTGACGACAGCAGATTTTCTTGGCCGCAAATTTTCGCAAGAGCAAGGGGGCGGTGATGAGCGCAAGGGACCGATTTTTCCGCAGCCTGATGATGGCTGGCCTGTTTACCGGTGTCTTCTGGATGGATGCCGCCCTGGCGCAGGACGCAGAGTGTACGTTCAAGCCGGTGGCCGGCACATCCCGACAGATTCTGAAATGTCGGGAAGGCATTACCATCATTGTGGAAGGTGGCGCTCGTTTTACGCTGTTGGACCGCGATCGAAACGGCAGGGCCGATGTGGTCAGGTTGCGGCGCAAGGCGCTGCTGCTCGATGCTCCAGCCGGCTCGGTCCCGGGTGGCTTCGCGGTTGTCACCCCGCAGGCGATCGCCGCGGCGCGCGGCACCAAATGGGCGGTCGACGTTGGCCAGGGCAAGACGTCTGTTTTCGTCCTCAGGGGTCGCGTCGCCGTAAACCGGCCGGCGTCCAGTGCCGGCGTGGTGCTGGCGCCGGGCGAAGGCGTCGACGTCGCGGCCGGAACAGGACCACTGGCCGTCAAGCGCTGGCCCGCCAAGCGCGTTTCCGCATTGCTGGCCCGTTTCGGCCAGTGAACTGCTGTGAGCAGGCGAGCGCTTCCGACGCTGATCGCGCTCATCCTGGCGGGTCTTTGGGGCGCCGGCCTGGGCTTCGCGCACTGGCGCGGCAATTTGTGGCTTCTCGATCGCGTCGAAGCAACGATGACCGATCTTCGAACGCTTGTTCGAGGAACGGCAAAGCCACCGGAGCTGATGACCATTGTCGCGATAGACGACGACGCGGTGCGGCACGAGGGTACATATCCCCTCAACCGCGCCACGCTTGCCCGGCTTGTCGATACGATAGCGCGGCTTGGACCGAAAGCCATTGCGCTCGACCTGCTGCTGGTCGATCCCGCGGCAAAAGACAATGATGAGGCGCTCGCGCGTTCGCTGAGCGGGGGTGCAAGCGTAATCGCAGCCGCGGCGGTCTACCCCGGAGGCAAACAATGGACGGTGGGCGAAGGACCCATCGCCGGCGTGCCGAATGCCGAGCGGTTCCTGTGGCCCCTGAAAGCGTTCTCGGATGTCGCGGCTGTCGGCGTCGTGAACGTGGCCACCGACAAGACGGGAACGCCCCGGTTCGTGCCGTTGCTGTTTCGGGCCGGAGATCGGCTGGAAGCGTCTTTCCCCTTGCGTGTTGCCGCCATGGCAGCAGGAGAGGATCCAGAAATCGCAGCCGATCATCTATCCCTGGGCGGACGGTCCATTCGGACGGACATTGGTCACATCCTGCCCCTGACATTCTATGGTCCCCGCGGCACGATCCGCACGATCAGCGCGGCGACCGTGCTGGACGGCCAATTCGATCCCGGCACGATCCGGGATCGAATTGTTGTGATCGGAGCAACGGCAACGGGCACCGGCGATGTTTTCCCGACACCGTTCGATCCCATACTCCCGGGCGTCGAAGTCATATCGACGGCGATTGCTCATCTGATGGCCGGCGACGGAATAGTGCGGGACCAGCATGTTCGGCTTGCGGATGCCGGCTTTGCAGTGGTGCTGCCAATGATTCTTGTCGGGCTGTTGGCATGGCGGCGAAACGCCGGCGGCCTCGCGGCGATCGCCGGCGTGATCCTGATCTGGTTGGTGGTCAACATGACCGCTTTCTCGCACCACATCTGGCTGAGCGCCGCGTTACCGATGACCGCCGCCGTTCCGCCGGTCATCCTGTTCGGGGCCGCGCAGCTTTGGCTGGGCAGGCGCCGGGCCCAATTTTTCGCAACGCAGAGCCAATTGCTTCAACGCGTTGAAGCCCCAGGCATGGGGGAGTGGCTGGCCAAGCATGGCGACTTCCTCTCGGAGCCCGTCCGGCGAGACGCCGCCATCCTGTTCATCGATCTGTCCGGCTTCACGGGACTGAGTGAAACCTTGGGACCGGTCGCCACACGCGAACTCCTGAACGGTTTTCATGCGTTGGTCGGCGAAGAAGTGACGAGCTGCGGTGGCGTCGTCACGAATTTCATGGGCGATGGAGCCATGATCCTGTTCGGTCTGCCTGAACCAGCGACAAATGACGCCTTCAATGCCGCCCGCTGTTGTGTGGGGCTCTCCAAGCGCACCAACGATTGGCTCGCCTCGTTGCCTGCATCGACTGCATCCCGGCTCGGCTTCAAGATTGGAGCCCACCACGGAACAATCGTAGCCTCTCGGCTCGGCAGCGAAGGCCGTCAGCACATCGCAGCCATAGGTGACACAGTCAACGTTGCCAGTCGCTTGATGGAGATCGCGGCCGACCAGAATGCTGAAGTCGCGGTGAGTGACATAATGCTTAATGTCGCCGGCCGCGAGTGCGTGTTGTTCAAATCCGGTACCCTGAAAGGACCTGTGGAAACACAGATCCGTGGGCGATCCGGCTCGCTCGCAATCTGGCTTTGGCAGAGTGCACGGACGCTGCAGTAGAGGGTTGCCACAGGCCTGCGGCTTGCCTGTCCTGCGAACAGCGGCGCCCTCAATGCCGCTTGAAATACTGCACCTCCTTCTCATGCTTCTCCGCCGCCTCGCGGGTGTCGAACCTGCCCAGGTTCCGCCGCTTGCCGGTCTTTTCGTCCTTCTTGCGTGAATAGAGGCGGTATTTTCCGTCTTTGAGCTTCCGGATCATTTCGCTTGTCCCTCATCAGGGCTTCGCCGCCTTTTGGCGCTCAGGGTGCGCGCGGCTTGTTCGACGGCGGCGCGGTCGTGGCCCAGCCTGTCGATCAGTTCCTGTGCTTCGTCGCCCGATATGCCGGTGCGCACCGCCAGCGCCTCGACTTCCAGCACGTCGGTGCTGGCGATCTCGCCGGGCGCAGCATCGCCTGCCGTCAGCGGCAGCGCTGCCTCTCTGTCGATCTCGGCCTCGGCCTGGAGCCAGTGCCGCTCGGGATCACCCTGCATCCTGCCTTCTCGTTCCCAGATCTGGTATGCGCGCTCACGTATCCTGTCGTTCCGGTCGTGGTCCATGTCTCAGGTCCTCCTTGGGTCAGGGATAAACGTTGTGCCGATCCGAACGATCCGAAAATCGCGTGACGGGATCGCGCAATGGCTTTTGGCGTGCGGGCCCGCGATCCCACTAGCCACGCCTACTGGCATTGCCGCCTCGGTCCGCCGGAATATGGCTGGTAGCTGTTGTCTTCCGGCCGGTAGGAGCGGTAGCGGCTGAAGCAATAGTCGACATGGTCGGCGGAAAGCTCGGCGCCGCCGTCATCGGTTGCGTAGACGCCCAATCCTGTGCCGTTTTCGCCGCCATAGCCCTCGCCTGGCTGGGCGGCGCGATCGGCCACGTCGAGATAGGGCGAGATGCAGGGGCGTTGCAGCCCGCTATAGGACATGTAGCTGTTGTCGTCGGCCCGGTAGGAACGGTAGCGGCTGGCGCACCAGGCGAGATGCGGAGGCGACAGTTCGGCCGCGTCGGGCGCGACGGGCGCGACGGCGCCGGTCATGGTCGGATCGGGTTTCGCTTCTTGCGGCTGCGGCTTGGCGGGGATGTCGGCCGGTGCGGACTGTTCGGTCGGCAGACGCTCGAGGCTCTGGTCCGCCTTGTTCACCGGACGCGCTTTTTTGGTCCACAGCTCCGCCACGCTGACGGTGGCCGATGCCTGGCGCGGCGACTTCGCGGCTAGCAGCCAAGCTGCGAACCCCAGCCCGCTGCCGAAGACCGCTAGCGTCAGCACGAAACCGCAGACCAGTCCCAACACCGCTTTCACGTCACGCTCCTTGAGCCGCTGCTAATAAAATGCAGCGCCTCAAGGCTGGTTCCAGAAAAACGCTCGGGCGACGCCGGCGCCCGACGGACAAGATCGCGCAGCGGCCGATAGTCCCCAGCAAGCGCAGACACACTCCAGAAACAAATTTCAACAGTTCGGAAAAACTGGCGAAAAAATCGGATGGCATAAGCCTGCCGCAGCGGCCGGAAATGGCCGCGCCGGGCGTTTGCCGACCAGGACGAGAAAGCATGGACATGGATTACGGTGCCGATATCGCCGGACTGGACGCGGCAAGACCGGGCAGCCCGCCCGAAGCTGAACTGGCAAGCGTCGATGCACTCGCAAAAACAACCCCAGCAACGGTCACGCACGGGCAGATCCTGACGGGCGCCGACTTTGCCCGGCAAGGGCTGCCCGGGGAGCGGCTCGACACGGTCTTCGAACAGCTCGCGCAGGCATTCGCCGCCTTGCCGGCGGTGATTTCCGACGGGCGGGCCTGGACCTATCAGGAACTGGACAAGCGGGCCAACCAGTTCGCCCGCCTGCTGGTCAAGCGCGGCGTGCGGCCGGGCGACCGGGTCGGGCTCATCCTCGATCGCTCGGCGGAGACCTATGTTGCACTTCTCGCGGTGGTGAAGGCGGGTGCCGCCTTCGTGCCGCTGGCCACGGCATTTCCCGAAGAGCGCATGACGCTCATCATCGAAGACGCCAACGTGAGCCTGATCGTCACCATCGCCGCCTATGCGTCGCGCGCCGGCCAATTGCCGGTTCCGCATCTGCTGATCGACAGCGCGGCTGCCGAAATCTCCAAACAGTCCGACGCGCCGCTGAAGCCGCATGCCAAGACCTCGGACGACACCTGCTATATCCTCTACACGTCCGGCACGACAGGCCGACCCAAGGGCGTCGTTATCAAGCACCAGAGCTTCGTCAATTTCATCCGCGTCGCCGCCGCTTCCTACGGCTACCGGCCGGGCGATCGCGTCTATCAGGGCATGACCATCGCCTTCGACTTTTCTTCCGAAGAGATCTGGGTGCCGTTCGTCGCCGGCGCGACGGTCGTGCCGGCGCCGGGCCAGATGCCCCTGGTGGGCGAGGAACTGGCCGATTTCCTGCGCCACCACGACATCACCTGCATGGCCTGCAGCCCGACGCTTCTGTCGTCGATGACATCGGACGTGCCCAGCCTGCGCACGCTGCTGGTCGGCGGCGAGGCCTGCCCGCACAATCTGGTGGTGCGCTGGTCGAAGCCGGGACGGCAGATCCTCAACACCTATGGCCCCACCGAGGCGACCGTCACCGCAACCATGGGTGCGCTGACGCCGGACAGCCCCGTCACCATAGGCGCGCCGCTGCCGACCTATTCGATCGTCATTCTTGACGCTTCGCTGCCGCAGCTTGCCGAGCCCGGCGAACTGGGCGAGATCGGGATCGCCGGCATCGGGCTCGCGGTCGGCTATCTCAACAGGCCGGACCTTACCGAACAAAAATTCATCGCCGATTTCGTCGGCCTGCCGAACAACCCGTCGAAGCGCATCTACCGGACGGGCGATCTTGGCCGGATCAACGATAGCGGCGAAATCGAATATGCCGGGCGCATCGACACCCAGGTGAAGATCCGTGGCTACCGCATCGAGCTCGGCGAGATCGAGGCGGTGCTGCTCGACCAGCCCGAGATCGCACAGGCTGCCGTCACCACCTGGGAGATCGAGCCCGGCCGCGTCGAACTCGTCGCCTATTACGCCCCCAAGGCCGGCCAGCCGGTGATCTCGCGTGCGGATCTCGCCCAGACGATGAAGCGGCGGCTGCCGGATTACATGGTGCCGTCCTATCTGGAGGAGCTGCCTGTCATCCCGATGACGGTCTCCAACAAGGTGGACCTGCGCCAGCTGCCGAAACCGACAAGCATCCGGCTTTCGGCCGATCGCGCGATGGTGGCGCCCGGCAATGACGACGAGCGTTTCCTGGCCGAGGCACTGGCCGCGGTGCTTAAATTCGACGAAGTGTCCGTCGAGGACAATTTCTTCGACGATCTCGGCGCCAACTCGCTGCTGATGGCCCATTTCTGCGCGCGCGTGCGCACTAGGAAGGAATGGGCGACGGCCTCGATGCGCGACATCTATCTCTATCCGACCGTGGCGCTCCTGGCGCGGCATCTCCGCGTTGCGGAGGAGATGACCACGGCCACCAATGAGCCAGTCCTCACCCGCCGGGCATCGAATTTTGCCTACTGGACCTGCGGCGCCGCACAGCTGCTGTTCTACGGGCTCTACAGCTATGTCGCCCTGTGGGCGATCAATGGCGGCCTCACCTGGATGTACGACGCGCTCGACGATCCGCTGCAGCTGTACCTGCGCTGCGTGGCGCTCTCGGCCGGTGTGTTCTTCGGCATGTCGGGCTTTGCCGTCATAGCCAAATGGGTTCTCATCGGCCGTTGGAAGGCCGAGGCGTTTCCCATCTGGGGCGTGCGCTACTTCCGCTTCTGGGTCGTCAAGACATTGATCCGCACCGCACCCGTCGTGCTGTTCCGGGGCAGCCCGCTCTACAGTCTCTATCTGCAGCTTCTCGGCACCAAACTCGGAAAAAACGCCGTCATCGAATCGAAATCCGTGCCCGTCTGCACCGATCTCATTTCCATCGGCGCCAACACCATTCTGCGCAAGGAATCCATGGTCCTCGGCTATCGAGCCCAGTCCGGCTATATCCATACCGGGCCGCTGACCATCGGTCGCGACGCCTTCGTGGGCGTCGGCTCCACGCTCGACATCGACACCAGGATCGGGGACGGCGCCCAGCTCGGCCATTCATCCTCGCTGCACCGCGGGCAAAGCATACCGAACGGCGAACGCTGGCATGGATCGCCGGCCGTGCCGACCACGGCGGACTATTGCAAGGTGCGCAATGTCGATCCTTCCAACATCCGGCGCTTCCTCTTCGAAGCGGTTCAGCTGATCGGGCTGTTTGCCATCGTCACCCCTTTGCCGCTGCTGTTCCACAGCTATTGGGAGAATGTCGGCGACGACTATCAGGAGACGATCGGCATCGTCGCGATCGGCACCACGGTCACGCTGTTCGGCTACATCGCCATGGCTTTTCTGGCAGCGACGCTGGTGCCGCGCCTGACAAACCTGATCCTCAAGCCAGGCCAAACCTACACACTGTACGGCTTCCGCTACTGGCTGCAGACCGTTGCCGAATTCTCGAGCAATTCCCGCGTGCTCGGCCTGCTGTTTGGCGACAGTTCGGCAATCGTGCACTATATCAGGGCCATCGGCTGGAACCTCAACAAGGTGGTGCAGACCGGTTCCAATTTCGGCTCCAACCAGCAGCACGAAAACCCGCTTCTGTGCGAGATCGGCACCGAGACCATGGTGTCGGACGGGCTGTTCATGATCAACATGCACAAGTCCGCCTCGGCTTTCCGGCTCGAGCAGACGCGAATCGGCGAACGCAACTACCTCGGCAACAACATCTACTACCCGCCGGACGGACGCACGGGCGACAATGTGCTGCTCGGCACCAAGGTGATGATCCCCATCGACGGGCCGCTGCGTGAGAATGTCGGGCTTCTCGGTTCGCCTGCGTTTGAAATCCCGCGCATGGTGAACCGCGACAAGGAGCTTATCGCCGGCGTCGACGAGGCCGACCGGCGCCAGCGCATCCCGCTGAAGAACCGCCACAATCTGGTGACGATCCTTCTGTTCGTGGCAACGCAATGGGTCATGCTGTTCGCCACGCTGGCGATCTGGGATCGGGCGCTGAACTACTATACCGAATGGGCCGAGGTCGCGCTCTTCGCCGCCGTGCTTTTGACCTCGGCGATCACCATTCCGTTCTACATCCTGGTCGAGCGGGCAAGCCTTGGTTTTGGCAGGCTGAAGCCGCAGATGACGACGATCTACGACGTCGCGTTCTGGCGCCACGAACGCCACTGGAAGCTTGCGGATTCGCCGATCGTGGGCCTGTTCGCCGGCACGCCGTTCCGGCCGGTCATCCTGCGCCTGCTGGGCGTCAAGGTCGGCAGCCGTGTCTATGACGGCGGCAGCAATTTGACCGAGCGCTCGCTGGTGGAGATCGGCGACGACGCCACGCTCAACGAGGGCTGCGTCATCCAGGCCCATTCGCTGGAAGAAGGCGCGTTCAAGTCCGATTTCATCCGGATCGGCAAGGGCTGCACGCTCGGACCTTCCGCCTTTGTCCACTACGGTGTTGTGATGGGCGAAGGATCGGTGGTCGATGTCGATTCCTTCGTGATGAAGGGCGAAGAGCTCGAGCCCAATTCCATATGGCGGGGCAACCCGGCCAAGCTGTACCGGTTCGTGGAACCGGTCACCGACGATGGCTCCCGGACTTCGATTTGAAGAACGGCATCGGCTTGAAGAGCGCAGACATCCGTCTCGTTTCCGTGACCGGGGCCAACCGGGCCCTGGTCGCGGCCCTGGAGCTCGCTCCGGAGCAGATGGATTTCGTCGCCAGCAATGCGGACTCGCTCGACGAAGCCGAAACGGACGAAGACGCGCAGCCACGCGTCATAATGGCCGGCGATCGTGTCGTCGGTTTCCTCATGTACGATGCACCGCGAGATGACGACGAGGCGCGCATCTACCGCTTCATGATCGACCGCGCCTCGCAGGGCAGAGGCTATGGCAAGGCCGCGTTGCGCGAAGTGCTGGACGAAATCATTGGGCTCGGCCACATCAGCCACGTTTCAATCTGCTACGAACCGGACAATGAAGCTGCACGAAACCTCTATCGCAGCGCCGGTTTCGTAGAAGAAGGGCTCGACGAGGACGGCGAAATGATCGCCGATCTGGTCCTGTCTGCGCAGACGGACGATCGTGCCTGAAATCGCGCTGGCGCAAACATCCCTGCTGCGGGCGATGATCGCCATTGCGCCCGCCGGCGTCCGGGTCGGATGCCGAGCGATACGCGACGGTGACGAGGGCCATCTGCTGCCCGAAGAGGCGCGCTCTATGTCAGTGCGCCAGCCGGCCATGCGGCGGGCCAGCGGCGCGGCTCGGTGGATCGCACACGAACTGCTGACGGAACTTGGCGTCAACGATGTCGCCGTCCCGCGCACACCATCCGGTGCACCGGTCTGGCCCGACGGGATCACCGGCTCGCTGGCCCATGACGATGACATGGCCGTGGCAGCGGTCGCACCCATTGGCCATATCAGCTCGCTGGGTATCGACGTCGAGCCCGCGCAGCCGCTTCCGGACGACGTCTTCGCACTTGTTGCAATCCCTGCCGATAGGACGGACGCAGCCGACCGGGATCTTGCCGGCCGCATCCTCTTCGCCGCCAAGGAAGCGGTCTACAAGGCCGTCTATCCGCTCGATCGCGAGGTGCTGGGCTATGAGGACATCGCCGTCGACCTGAACTCAGGCCAGGCGACGACGAAGTCAGGCCGCCAGGTCCGCCTCGCACACTGCGATGCCCCGCGTGTGGTCGTGCTGGCGTTTGTCGAGGCGCGTTAACGCCCTACTCGCCAACCACCTCCGTGTATCCCCTCACCTCGCCATCGAGCCCACGCAACTGCCAGCTCTCCCCGTCCCGTCCCTCGACATGGCAAGGCCCGATCGGCACCTTGCCGCCACCTTCCGGCAGGTCGAGCACATAGACGGGGTTGCAGATGCCCGACAGTCGCGCCCGTAAAGCGCCGGCCAGCGCCTGTCCCTGCTCGATCGTCGTGCGCCGATGCGCCATGCCGCGCGCGAGGTCGCCATGGTGGAGGTAGTAGGGTTTGACGCCAAGGCGGTACATCAGCTCGCGGCAGAGCTCCTCCAGCACCTCGACGCTGTCGTTGACGCCCTTGAGCAAGACGCTCTGGTTGAGCAACACGAAGCCGGCATGGCGTAGCCTGCGGCAGGCTGTCTCTGTAGCGGGCGTGATCTCCCGCGCGTGGTTGAAATGGGTGACGATTGTGACCATGAGCCGGCCTTGCAAGGCCGCGACCAGGCCCGGCGTGATGCGCGAGGGCAGCGCCACCGGAACGCGCGTGTGGACGCGCAGGAGCCGCACATGCGCGATAGCCTCGATGCGCGCGAAGATTTCGGCCAAGGCCTTGTCGGACAAGGACAGCGGATCGCCGCCGGTCAGGATCACCTCACGGATTTCGGGGTGATCGGCGATATAGCCCAGCGCCGGCTCCAGCGCCTCGCGCGTATAGCCGCGGCCGATCGCGGTCAGCGACTCCTTACGGAAGCAGAACCGGCAATAGACCGCGCATTGATAGGTCGGGAACAGCAGCACCCGGTCGGCATGGCGATGCGTCAGCCGCGGCAGCGGGCTGAACCCATGGTCGGCGATCGGATCGTCGAGCTCGCCGTCCTGCTCCATCAATTCGTCGGGCGACGGGATGACCTGCGCCCGGATCGGATCGGCGGGGTCGTTCCAGTCGATCAGGTCGAGATAGGCTTTGGGAACGCGCACCTTGTGGTTCGCCGCAGCCGCTTGAGCCGCCGCACGCTCGGCTGGCGACAGCGGCAGGGAGGCGAGATCGCGGACGTGGCGAACACCGGCGCGGATTTCTGCCTGCCAGGCAGCGTCGGGGGCGACGGCGGGTGCGGGGTGGAGTTTGGTGTCTGAGGTCATCGGGTTTCTCGGGTGGTATGCTTGGGGCGGACCTATCGGGCGGATGGCTGGTGAGGTCAACAGCCCCATTTGCTGCGGCCGCGATCCTTCACACCCCCCTCGGTCCTGCCGGACATCTCCCCCGCAAGGAGCAGGGCTGTCCGGGGAAAGTTTTGAGTGAATCGAAATGCCGCATGTGCATGCCCCGTAAAACGGGGTTTGTCCGTCTTCTCTCT
>NZ_JAMYOR010000027.1:0-78674 GCF_040319965.1 Mesorhizobium sp. M0830
GCGCTGAAGCCGGGCATGGACATCGTCATCGCTTATGACGTGAACAATGGCGAGAATGTCGTCACCGATATGCAGTTGCCGGACAGCGACACGAACTAGGGAATTGGTGCCCTAAAGCCACTCCAGGCTCTTGCCTTCGAGCTTGAGCAAACGATCGTGCCGTATTTCCAGGTTCGCCGCCTCGTCCTCTGCCACATCGAGCACGAAGCGAAACAAGGCGCGCATGACGCCGCCATGGGTAACGCAGATCGTCTGGCGTTCGATCGCGTCGAAATATGGCCTCACGCGTTCGAGCAGCATCTGGTAACTCTCCGCGCCGTCGCCGGGTGGCCGAAAGTTCCATTTGTCCAGAGCGCGCGTCCTGCCCGCTCCGGGATATCGCGCCTCGAGCTCGGGGAAGGTAAATCCCTGCCAATCACCGAAATTGACTTCGACGAGGCGTGGATCCGTTCGATAGGCGCCTGGATCAAGCTCCATCGCGACGCGGATGCGCTGAATCGTTTCGCGCGTCCGTTTCATGGGGCTGGCGACGAAATCGAAATCTTCGGGATTTTGGACCAGTTCGGCTAGCCGACGACCGTTTCGGGTCGCCTGCTCGCGGCCAAGAGCATTGAGATCGGTGTCGGCCTGCCCCTGAAGCCGGAATTCGGCGTTCCACGCGGTTTGGCCGTGGCGCACGATATAAACCAGCGGGTACATCAAGTCTTCCGGTGCGGGATCGGGACGGATGACGGTTGGTGGGTTAGTCCTTGACCGTCGAGATATCAGGCGCATCGACCGCCTTCATGCCGACGACGTGGTAGCCCGAATCGACGTGATGCACTTCACCGGTGACGCCGCGCGACAGATCGGACAGGAAATAAACGCCGGAATCGCCGACTTCCTCCTGCGTCACCGTTTGCTTCAGCGGCGAATTATACTCGTTCCACTTCAGAATGTAGCGGAAATCGCCGATGCCGGAAGCGGCAAGCGTCTTGATCGGGCCAGCCGAGATGGCGTTGACGCGGATCTTCTTTGCGCCGAGGTCGACGGCCAGGTAGCGCACGCTGGCCTCGAGCGCCGCCTTTGCGACACCCATGACGTTGTAATGCGGCATCACCTTTTCGGCGCCGTAGTAGGTCAGGGTCAGCAGCGAGCCGCCATTGGCCATCAGCGCCTCGGCGCGCTTGGCAATGGTGGTGAAGGAATAGACCGAAATGTCCATGGTGCGCAGGAAATTGTCGCGCGTCGTTTCGACATAACGGCCGGTCAGTTCGTCCTTGTCGGAGAAGGCAATGGCGTGGACGAGGAAATCAAGCTTGCCCCAGTGCCTGGCGACATTGGCGAAAACCTCGTCCAGGCTCGCCGGATCGGTCACGTCGCAATGGCCGGCGACAAAGGCGCCCAGTTCCGCCGCCAGCGGCTCGACACGCTTTTTGAATGCCTCGCCCTGATAGGTCAGCGCGATCTCGGCGCCGTGGTCGACACAGGCCTTGGCGATGCCATAGGCGATCGACCTGTTGTTGGCGACGCCAAGAATAAGGCCGCGCTTGCCGGCCATTAGGCCCTGTCCACCCGCCATGTGAGCGCTCTCCGCAAGATTTCTGCTTTGTGGAGTGCCCTATCGCACAGGCACAGAGCCCCTTCAAGCGCTCAAACTGGACAGTTCGGGGGACAAGAGCCGCCGATCAGCCTTTTTGACTGCGCAACAGCGCTTCGAGTGCGCTATCGCCGCCCTCCGGCAGCATGATCCGGACATGGGCGTAGAGATCGCCGTGGCCGCCGGCCTTTTCCGGCAGGCCCCTGCCCTTCAGCCGCAGGACCTTGTCGGAGCTCGACCAGGCGGGGATGTTGACCGCGAGCCGGCCGGTCGGTGTATCGACGGGAACCTTGGCGCCGAGCACGGCATCCGCCAGCGTCACCGGCAGATCGGCGTGCAGGTCGCGGCCCTCGATGCGGTAGCGCGGATGCCGGCGAAGATGGATCTTGACCAGCGCGTCGCCCGGCAGGCCTGGCCCTTGATCGCCCTGCCCCTTCAGCCGGATGGTCTGGCCGTCCTCGACATAGGCCGGCAACTTGACGGCCACCTTGCGGCCGTCGGGGAACATCGCCGTCACTTTTTCGGCGGTCGCCGCTTCCTCGATGGTAACGTCGAGCGTCACATTCAGGTCGGCAGCAGTCGCGGGCTGGCGGCGATCTCCCATCCCGGCGCCACGCACGCCAGAAAAAGCATCGCCGAAAATCTGGCTGAAGATGTCGCTGTTGCCGTCGAACGGATCGCCGCCCGGGCGGCCAGAGCGGAATTCGAATCGCGAACCGCCAGGACCTTGCTGCCGGCGAAATCCTCCGAAGGGATCGCCGCCACCGGCAGCGCCCTCGAAGCCCTGGAACCGCGGCTTGCCGTCGGCGTCGATTTCGCCGCGATCGAAAGCGGCGCGATTCTTTTCGTCGCCGACGATCTCATAGGCCTGGTTGGCCGCGGCAAAACGGTCCTTCGCCTTGGGATCATTCGGGTTCTGATCCGGATGATGCTTCTTGGCGAGTTTCCGATACGCCGATTTTATGTCCTTGGCCGATGCGTTCTTGGCAACGCCCAGCACCTCATAGGGGTCGCGCATGCTTACTGCCCTGGAGAAGAGTTGAGTCTCTGGTTGCTCCCTATATGCGCTCGCATAGGAAGAAATTCCAGTGCTCGAACAGCATATCAAAAACGGAAGATCATAGCTTGATCCGAAAGTCGGCGGTTGAAGATTGGCGAGGGATTTTTTTGTCGACCCGGAAGGAACCGATCGCAGCCGATATCGCGATATCGGCAAGGTTGGCGACGCGCCGGGCGGCGAGAAGGACTCGCCGAGCGACCCAACCGACTTTCGGGTCACGCTCAGAGCGCCCTGAAGTCCTGCATGCGCCAGCCGCCGGCGCTGGCCAGGCACAGTTCGCCTTCGAACATGGCGACGCCGTCAAAGCTTTCGCGTGAGACCTTGAAACGGCGGCATGTCTGGCCCTTGTCCTTCAACTCCGCCAGTCCGGTGATGGAACCGCGTGACCCGGTGCCGGCATTGGCCCACGGCACTGCCTGTCCGCCGAGCTGTTCGATGTCGGCCGAGGACACCGCGTTGCCGATCGTCGTCTGGTCGGAATCGCGATCCAAATTGGCAGGCACGGCCGAGACAGATGTGCTGTTGGTCAGGATGGAGCGGTCGACTTCGGCCTTTTCCAGGCTGAAGCCACCGGCGCCACAGGCGGCAAGCGGCAACGCGACTGCCACGATCGCGACTTTCGTGCTGGCCGAAGCGATAACGCCCCATTGCCTGCTGTCAAAAGCTCGCGCAATACGCGACAATCGGCAACCTCCCCCTGGCTTCGTGATAATTTGGGCTACGTGACAAATTGAGAAAAACTATGAGTGACACAGAGTTAACAAGCGGTGACTTTACCGAGGCTGCGGAGCCCTTTCGCCTCTTTGCCGCATGGCTTGAGGACGCCACGAAGAGCGAAATGAACGATCCCAACGGCGTGGCGCTGGCGACCGTCGATGCCGACGGCATGCCGAATGTGCGCATGGTTCTGCTCAAGGGGTTCGATGAGAGCGGGTTTGTCTTCTATACGAATTTCGAGAGCGCCAAGGGCCAGGAAATTCTTGGCAGCATGAAGGCGGCGATGTGCTTCCATTGGAAATCGCTGCGCCGGCAAGTGCGCATTCGCGGACCGGTGGAGATCGTCAGCGACGCCGAGGCCGACGCCTATTATGCAACGCGGCCGCGCGGCAGCCGCATCGGCGCCTGGGCCTCGAAACAGTCGCGGCCGCTGGAAAGCCGTTTCGCCCTGGAGAAGGCGGTGGCCGAATACACGGCGCGCCATGCAATCGGCGAGATCCCCAGGCCAAAGCACTGGTCGGGCTTTCGCATTGTCCCTCAGACGATCGAATTCTGGCACGACAGGCCATTCCGGCTACACGACCGTGTCGTCTTTTCCCGCAATGCGAAAGGCGGCTGGGACAAGACCAGGCTTTATCCGTGAAAGAGAGGCTCAGGCCTTCTTCCTGGTCATAAATGCCGTCAGCGCGGCGCGCGCCTCATCCGATTTCAGCCGCTCGCGAAAATACTCGTTCTCCTCGCCGATACGGGTGACGAGGTCATCGCGCGAGCCACGCATCAGCTCGCGGGCGATCTTCAGCGCCTGCGGTGGCTTGGCCGCGATCTGGCCGGCCGCCGCCAGCACCGCGGCTTCGAGTGCTGCTTCCTCGACCACCTCGTAGATCAAGCCGGCGACCTTCGCCCGTTCGGCCGAAAGGCCCTCGCCGAGGCCGAGCAGCGCAAACGCTCCTTGCTGTCCCAGGATTCGCGGCGCCAAAAGGCTGGATCCCGCCTCGGGCACGAGACCGAGGTCGACGAAAGGCGTCCTGAACACTGTGCGCGGTGTGGCGAAGGTCAGATCGCAATGCAGGTTGAGCGTCGTGCCGATGCCTACCGCGATGCCGTCGACGCCGGAGACGATGGGCTTCTCGACCCTGGCCAGCGCCATCAGGAAGTCCCAGACCTCGGTGCCGCCATCCCCGCCGGTGGCGACGACCATGAAATCGGCTAGATCGTTGCCGGAGGAGAAGGCGCCGGGCACGCCCAGGAAGACATGGACGCGGACCGCAGGATCGGCGTCGCCTTCGGCCAGGGTTTTTGACATTTTCGCATACATGGCGCGCGTCAGCGCGTTCTTCTTGTCAGGCCGGTTCATGCGGATGATCTGGATGGCGCCCTGGCGCTCGACGAGGATGTGGTCTGTCACGGTCTATTCCTTGTGAACGTCAGGCAGAAACCAGCGTCTTGCCGGCGGCGGCAAGGCTCTCGGCGCCTTCGACAACGCGATCCTTCAAGGCACCGACCTCGCCGATCAGGTTTTCGGCGAAGAAGCGGCAAAGTGCGATGCGGCTCTGATCGGCAAGAGCGCCCTGCGCCAGATAGGCGCCGCCGGCGGCAAGCGAGATCAGCCTGAGATAGGGCGTAGCACCTGCCAGCGCCTCGTCCGGTCGGCCATCGGCCGCCAGTTTCTGCAGGAAGCGGGTCGCTTGCGTCAGATCGGCAAGTGCTGCGTCGAGAGCATCGGCGGTGCGGCCAAAACCCTGCAGGTTCGAGGTTCGCACCGCTCCTGCCACCGCAGCCAGTTCGGCTATGAAGCCATGCACGTGGTCGTCGCCGCCGAGCGGCAGCTTGCGCATCACCAGGTCGATCGCCTGGATGCCGTTGGTGCCCTCATAGATCGGCGCGATGCGGGCATCGCGGTAGAGGGCCGCCGCGCCCGTCTCCTCGATGAAGCCCATGCCGCCGTGCACCTGGACGCCGAGCGAGGCAACTTCGACACCGACATCGGTCGAGAAAGCCTTGGCCAGCGGCGTCAGCAGGTTGGCCCGGTCGCGCCAATGCGCCGCCTCGTCGCCGTCCGAGACGCGTGCCAGGTCGATGGCATAGGCACAGGAATAGCTGATCGCGCGTGCGATCTGCGTCAGCGCCTTCATGGTCAGGAGATTGCGCTGCACGTCGGGGTGATGGACGATCGGCGCCATGCCGGCGCCAGCGTAGCTTGCCGCCTTGCCTTGTCGGCGCTCATTGGCATAGGCAATCGCCTTCTGCGTTGCGGCCTCGGCGACCGCGACGCCCTGCATGCCGACGCACAGCCGCGCATTGTTCATCATCGTGAACATGCAGGCGAGGCCCTTGTTCTCCTCGCCGATCAGCCAGCCGATGGCGCCCGGCTTGGCGCCCTGGAAGCCATCACCATAGATCATGGTGCAGGTCGGCGAAGCATGGATGCCGAGCTTGTGCTCCAGGCCGGAACAGAAGACGTCGTTGCGGGCACCGAGCGAGCCATCGTCGCCGACCAGGAATTTCGGCACCAGGAACAGCGAGATGCCGCGCGTGCCGGCCGGTGCGTCGGGCAACCGCGCCAACACCAGGTGGATGATGTTGTCGGTGAAATCGTGCTCGCCATAGGTGATGAAGATTTTCTGGCCGAAGATGCGGTAGCTGCCGTCACCGGCCGGCTCGGCACGGGCGCGCAAGGCGGCGAGGTCCGAACCCGCCTGCGGCTCGGTCAGGTTCATCGTGCCCATCCATTCGCCGGACACAAGCTTTTCGAGATATTTTGCCTTGAGGTCTTCGGAGGCGTGTTTGTCGAGAGCTTCGACCGCACCCATGGTCAGTGTCGGGCCGATGCCGAAAGCCATGGCGGCGGAGTTCCACATTTCGAGCGCGGCGACGCCGAGCATGGTCGGCAGAGCCTGGCCGCCATAGGCTTCAGGCCCGGACAGTGCATTCCAGCCGCCATCGATCCAGCGGCGATAGAGTTCCTTCCAGCCGGGCGGCGTGGTGACGGCCGCCCCCTTCAGCAGCGCACCTTGTTGGTCGCCGATCTTGTAGAGCGGTGCCACCTCCTCGGTGGCGAAACGGCCAGCCTCGGCAAGGACGGCATCGACCAGATCCTCGCCGAGATCGCCGAAGGTGCCGGCCTCAAGGGCGGATTTCATGCCCGCCACGTGCTTCAGGGTGAACGCGATGTCCTCGACCGGTGCCCGATACATGCCGCTCGATCCTCCTGATGCATCAGCCACGCCGACCCTAAAGCCAGCGCCGCTGCGAAACCATCCGCCTTTGGGCGGGCTCCCTTCTTCTTTTTACGTAAGCGTCAAATTTTGTCACGCGGATTTTGCAATCGCTGCGGCACGTATTAAATCAATCGAAGCCGGATCAAATCGACCGGCGACAGACCAGGACCAGCCGACCGGAACCGCCCCATGCTTGCCAGACCCGACGCCTATCGCTGCATCGAATGCGGCCTACCCTACCGCGCGGCAGGGTTCCGGTATTATCAAGGCAGGCTGGAAAACGGCGCCGCTTATTGGTCGGATCGCGGCATATTGTGCTCGCCGCAATGTTCGCTGGCCCACCACCGCAAACGCGCGGCCGAAGGCACGCTGCGCCGGGAGCCGGCGCCCGACCCGTTTGAGGTTCAGCCGCTTGTCCGGCGATGACGACCGGATCAAGGTGATCACGATGCCAAACAAACAGACCGGTACCGGCCTCGAAGCAGACCAGGAGGCAGCTCAGCCCTTCAATGAAGAGGCCGACATCATCCACCTTTCGATCAAGGATCAGATGGCGTTGGTGGAAGCGATTGTGAACCCGCCGGAACCGAATGAAGCGCTACGCAAAGCCGCAAATGCCCACAAACGGCTGGTCGTTGAATCTCGGTAACTTTCGCCTTCATCGTCGATCCGCCAAAGGCCGCATAACCGCGGCTCCTGGCTGAAGCACTTCCTTAACCATAGCGGTTCAGCATCTGTCTTTGATCAACGGGGATCCCTGTTTGAAAAGGACGGCGCACCTCCTTCGCCGCACAGCGCTCCTCGCTTTCGCGGCGACGATGGCGCTGTCGATGGCGGCAAGGGCTTCGGATTTTTCCGAGCCCTGGAAGAACGCCGATCGCGCCCTAGTCGTCGACGCCTACGAGTATAATTCCATCGACTGGGCCCAGCTCGCCACCGACAAGCGGGTGGTCGGGTTCATCAACAAGGCGTCCGACGGTATGCCGCCGCCCTATTACTGTTTGGGTGATGACACCGAGGTGAAGCTCTGCAAGGCATTGTGGAAACGCCACGCAGTGACGCGCGAACTCTTCCAGACCCGCCGGGTTGTCGCCAAGGCACTCGGCCTGAAATGGGGCGCCTACCATCTCGCCCGCCCCGGCAATCCGGTCGAGCAGGCCAACAGCTTCCTCGATTTCGCCGAGCCCGCACCGAACGATCTCATGGCCCTCGACATCGAGGGCAACGATCCTTCACAATGGATGTCACTGGACGATGCCGAGGAGTTCGTCCGCCAGGTGCATCGGCGCGTCGGCCGCTTCCCGGTCATCTACACCAACGGCAAGACAGCCCAGTACATTGCCGACAACAGCTACAGATACCGGCTCCTGTCGCGGTTGCCACTCTGGTATGCCCGCTACATCAACGACATCGACGTGCATTTTCCGATGGGCAACTGGCAGGGCTACGCACTGTGGCAGTTTTCGGCGCGAGCCAATTGCGGCAGGTTCCGCTGCCCTTACAGGGTCGCCGGTACACCCAAGGACATCGACGTCAATGTCGCGCCGACGGATGCCGCCACGCTGCGCGCGCAATGGCCGTTCGGTGGGCTCATCGACGTGCCGCCCGACTATCTCGCCTCGATACCACTTCCCGTCTCACGCGAAGCCGGCCTTGCCGGCAATGTCACCATCACCTACGCCTCGGTGGCGGCGCCGCCGACCTTCGAGGACATGGTTGTGGCGTTGGGCACGCGCTGGACGAAATTTCGCGACGGTTTCCGCATGCCTGTCGTGAAGACGGTGCCGCGACGGCCTGACTTCGGCATTGTCCAATATGTCGCCTGGAAGCGGACGGAACAGCGTTTTCCGGCGCAACTCGACGCCGCCTTTGCCGCCGCCGATCCACTCAGCACCGCTTCGACCGAGATCGATCGCGGCCAGCGGTAGACTGCCGTCTCTCCAAAGAGACCTTCAGTTTGACTGCTCGCGCGCAACGGCCTGCCAGCCAATGTCGCGGCGGCAGAAGCCATCCGGCCAGTCGATGCGGTCGAGCGCGGCGTAGGCTCGTCTCTGCGCCTCGCCGACGGTGCTTCCCGTCGCCGTGACATTGAGGACGCGGCCGCCATTGGCGACCAGCGCGCCGCCATTGATGGCGGTACCGGCGTGGAAGATCTCGACACCGTCGCCCGCCGCGTCTTCGACGCCGCGGATGACCGACCCCTTTTCCGGCGTGCCCGGATAGCCCCGGGCCGCCATCACCACGGTAAGTGCGGCCTCGTCGCGCCAACGCACCGAAGTATGGGCAAGCTGCCCGTCGGTTGCCGCGTTGAGCAGAACCAGCAGATCGTCCTTCAGCCGCATCATCAGCACCTGGCATTCCGGATCGCCGAACCGGGTGTTGTATTCGATCAGCTTCGGCCCCTTATCTGATATCATCAGCCCGGCGAACAGTACGCCGGCGAAGGGCGCACCCAGTTCGGCCATGCCGCGCATGGTCGGCTCGACGATCTCGCGCATGGTGCGTTCGACCATCTGCGGCGTCATCACCGGAGCTGGCGAGTAGGCGCCCATGCCACCGGTGTTGGGACCGGTGTCGCCATCGCCAACGCGCTTGTGATCCTGCGCGGTGCCGAAGGGCAGCGCGGTGTTACCGTCGCAGAGGCAGAAGAAGCTTGCCTCTTCGCCGGTCATGAACTCCTCGACCACCACCTCCGCGCCGGCGGCACCAAAGGAACCGTCGAAACAGGCATCGAGTGCGGCCCGCGCCTCATCCAGCGTCATGGCGACCGTGACGCCCTTGCCGGCGGCGAGCCCATCGGCCTTGATGACGATCGGCGCGCCCATCTTCTCGACATAGGCCTTGGCGGTCGCGAGATCGCCGAAGCGGCCATAGGCAGCGGTCGGGATGTTGTATTGGGCACAGAGATCCTTGGTAAAACCCTTCGAACCTTCCAGTTGCGCGGCCGCCTTGGATGGGCCGAAGACACGAATGGCTTGCGCGCGCAAATAATCGGCAATGCCGGCGACCAGCGGCCCTTCCGGGCCGACGACGACGAGGTCGATTTTTTTCTCCTTGCAGAAGACGGTTACAGCGGCATGGTCGGCTATATCCAGCTTCACCAATTCGGCCTCGCCGCCGATACCCGGATTGCCGGGAGCGGCGTAGAGCCTGGTCAGTAGCGGTGACGCGGCGATCTTCCAGGCGAGCGCATGTTCGCGGCCACCGGAGCCGAGAAGAAGAACGTTCATGGCCACCTCTTGATGCCGATCTCTTTGAGCACCCGCTATTGCTCTCTGGACGACGGGTCAAGGCATCAGGGTGCTTTGATCGGAATTTGCGCACGGGAACGGTACCACATGCCGAACTTCGGCGGCGGTATCCGCCGAACAAGTTCCGGCGCTGCTCAGCCCTCGTAGACGATCGGGAACCAGTCCTCGCGCAATTTCTGCCCCGGCCGCATGCCATGGCCATGATAGGGCGGCGAGGTGCGACCCGGCCGTTCGACGTAGCGCGCATCGTCACCGACCCAGCGCAGCGACAGCGCCCGACGTCGCGCCGCCGTCAGATTGCCGCGCGCGCCATGCGCGGTCCTGAAGTCGAACAGGATGGCGTCGCCCGGCTCCATTTCCCATTCGAGCACCTTCAACGACGGATCCTTGTCGGGATCGGGCACCGGCAGGTAGTCACCCTCGCCGGCATAAAAATTGCTGTCGTCGAGCCAGCGCACCGGCAGGATCATCTTGTCCCATTTGTGCGAACCGGCGATCAGCCGCAGCGTCGCCTCCTTCACCGGATCGATGGGAATCCAGAAGCTTACCGTCTGCTGGCCATCGACAAAGTAGTAAGGAATGTCCTGATGCCAGGGCGTCGGCTTCTGCGTGCCGGGTTCCTTGACCAGCACATGGTCGTGGAAGAACTGCGCGGTGCGCGACTGCATGACCGCCGCCGCCAATTCGGCGGCGGGCGATTCCCGCACCACACTGACGAATTCGGGAATGCGCTCCCAGTTGCAATAGTCGTCGAAGAAACTGCCGCGACCGTTGGCGATATCAGACGCGGCGGCGCTGCGGTTCTGCATGTTGCGCTCGATGCCGGCGGCAATCGTGTCGACCCAGCCCTTGAAGGCGCCTCGGATGCAGACCGCTCCGTCACGGTGATAGTCGGCGATTGTCTTTGCATCGATTGCTTGGGTGTCGGTTGCGGAAGCCATGGCGTTCTCCTCTTGGCAGCACACCGACTATCGCAAGCAGCATTCATTCAGTAAAATAATAACTTTCCATCTGATACATAGGACAGTCCTATGAACGTGACCCTCACCCAATTGCGTTACCTTGTCGCCGTGGCTCGTCACGGCAGCGTCACCGGCGCGGCAAAGGTGCTGAACTTATCTCAGCCGTCGATTTCGGTGGCCATCGACGCGGTCGAGAAGAATTTCGGCCAGAAGCTGTTCGTCCGCCAGGGCGGAAGCGGGGTGTCACCGACATCGTTCGGTCGCGCCGTCGTGGCCAAGGCAAGACAGGTTCTCACCGAAACGGACGAACTCATCGGCCTTGGTTCAGGCAAATCGGCTGTCAGTGGAGAACTGGTGCTGGGATGCTTCGAGGACCTGGCGCCGTTCTTCGCGCCGGCCCTGCTCCGCGCCTTTTCCGAACGCCATCCGGACGTCAAGGTGGTCGTACGCGACGAGACCTTCGAGACGCTGGGACGACGGCTCGGCGATGCGGCCATCGATCTCGGCCTCACCTATGACCTCAGCCTGCCGACACATTTCGCTCGCATCCTGCTGGGCGAACTTCGTCCGCATGCGCTGTTGCCGGCAGGCCATGCCCTGGCGGATCGCCCATCGGTCAGCCTTGCGGATCTGGCCGCCTATCCGCTGATCACCACGGACCAGCCGCACAGCTGGCAGCACATGCTCGACCTGTTCCGCAGCCGCGGCCTGTCGCCGGTGGCCGACATGACGACGAGCTCGTTCGAACTGCAGCGCAGCATGGTGGCCAACGGCTTCGGCGTTGCGGTCAGCTATACCCGTCCGTACGGCGACCGCAGCTATGACGGGCTGCCGCTTGTCCGCAAGCCGCTGTCCGATCCGCTGCCGATGCAGCGGATCCTGCTCACCTATGACTCGCATCAGCGCGTGTCGAATGCGGCGCTGTCCTTCATCGACGTGGCGAAGGGGTGGTTCGCCAGCCGCGACATCTTTGCCTCGTGAAAGGCTGACGGACCCCGCTCCCGCGCTTGCCGCTTGACGGTTTCCGCCGCTGCTGCCACTCCATGGACATGGAACCTATCCAGTCGAAGGCGGCCCAGGGCCGTGTCGCCGATGCGCCGAACGGCCATTGGGTCTATCGCGTGCTGCCACGCTCGTTATGGCCCTATGCGCAACTTGCCCGGTGGGACAGGCCGATCGGCTGGCAGTTGCTGCTGTGGCCGTGCTGGTGGTCTGCGGCCCTTGCGGCGAGCGCCTATCCGCGCCCCGGCGACCCGCTGCTGTCGCTGCTGCCGGCGCCTTGGTATCTCGTGCTGTTCCTGGCCGGCGCCATCGCCATGCGCGGCGCCGGCTGCACCTACAACGATCTCGTCGATCAGGACATCGACAACCAGGTCGAACGCACGCGCTCGCGGCCGCTGCCGTCGGGCAAGGCGACGCGCCGGCGGGCGTGGCTGTTTGTTGCGCTGCAGGCGCTGGTCGGCCTCGCGGTGCTCATACAGTTCAACAGCTTCGCCATCCTGCTCGGCATCTGCTCACTGGCAATCATCGCCATCTATCCATTCATGAAGCGGATAACCAATTGGCCGCAACTTGTACTCGGCCTTGCCTTTTCCTGGGGCGCGCTTATGGGGTGGGCGGTCGAGTTCGGCGATCTCGATGGGCCTGCAATCATGCTCTATATCGGCTCGATCCTGTGGGTGATCGGCTACGACACGATCTACGCGCATCAAGACAAGGAAGATGACGCCATTGTCGGCGTGCGCTCGACGGCACGCTTGTTCGGCGACAACACCAAATCGTGGCTGGCAGGACTCTATGGCGGCGCGCTGATCTGCTTTGCCATCGCCTTCGCGTCGGCGCAGGCTCCGGTGGTGGCGCTGGCTGGACTGATCGCCGCCGGTGCACATATGGCCCGGCAGATCGCGGTTCTGGATATCGACAATCCGGACCAATGCCTGCGGCTGTTCAGGTCGAACAACCAGGTCGGCTGGCTGATCTTCCTCGGCCTGATCGGCGGCGCTGTGTGGGTGGCGCTGAAGCCGCTGGTGTAGCGGCTTCTTACCTTTTCCGTTCCCTTGTGGAAGGAGGAAGGGTCCCTTCCTACTCCCGCGAAATGATTTCCTGGCCGTCGATGACCAGCCTGAGACCGAGGGCGCCTGCCCTGCGGCGAGCGAGGAAGCGCGGGCGGCGCGTATTGGAAACGCGGCCCTTGCGGCGATCCTGCGGCGGCAGCGTCTTGATGGCGGCGCCAAGCGATTCTTCCAGTGTACGGGCAACGCCGTCCGATTCGATCAGCAGCATCGGCAGACGGTAGGCGTCGGCCCAGGCGCGCCAGTCGGCGGCGACATCGTCGAGATCGTCGGCCACCAGCAGCGGCACCGATAGCATCGGATCGTTGTGCAGGAGTTCCAGGGTCACCGTGACATTGCCGTCCGGGTCCTCCATGGCGCGGGCGGCAACGCCGCGGAACGCATTGGCGGGCAGAACGATGATCGCGGGCAGGCCGCTCATCTCGAGCAGGCGGCGGATCACGGCGCCACGCTGGTCGATGGTGAAGGTCACGTCGCCGTAGTCGTCGCGGGTCGCGTAGCTCACCACTTGCGGCAGGCGAAATGGGTCGAGACGCATGTTGCGTCCCGCCCAGACTGGCTTCAGTCCGGTGTTCATGGATTGCCTTCCTGTCTGTCTCCTGAGAGCCGGTGTCCGGTTCTCTCCGGGCCGGTTTTTCCAGCCTCGTTTGTATGGAGACAGTAGCGCGGGCTCCTTACCGCCCCGCTTAAGAAAGTCGGTTAAATTTTGCTGATCTCAGGGATGGTTATCGGAATGCCACCAGCCACAAGAAGTTGAAAGGATCAGATAACCTTACCGGGATTCATGATGCCGGCCGGGTCGAAGGCGGCCTTCACCCTGCGCATCAGATCGATCGCTATCGGTGGCGCGGTGGCGATCAGTTCGTCGCGCTTCAACTGGCCGATGCCGTGCTCGGCAGAGATCGAACCGTGCAGGCTGCGCACCACGTCGTGCACCGCCTTGTTCATAGGATGATAGAGGGCGAGAAACGCCTCGTCGTCGCCGTCGACGGGCCGCGAGATGTTATAGTGGAGATTGCCATCGCCCATATGGCCGAAGCAGACCACGCGGGCCCCGGCGCTCACCGACGCCACCGCGCCGGCGGCTTCTTCGATGAAGCGCGGGATCGATGCAATAGGCACCGAAATGTCGTGCTTGATCGAGGCACCCTCTGGTTTCTGCGCCTCCGGCAACACCTCGCGGAAAATCCAGAAGGCATCGCCCTGCCCGAGACTTGCCGCGATAACAGCGTCGCCGACGAATTCCTGCTCGAGGCCCGCCGAGAGCACGTCCTCGATCAACGCTCTCGAATCTTCCGATGAACGGCCGGACGAAATCTGCATCAGCACATACCACGGCCAATCGTCGACCAAGGGTCGCACCACGCCCTGGGCATGCGCCAGCGTGAAGTCGTATGGCCGCTTGCCGATCAGTTCGAAGGCGGTCAGTGCTGCCCCGGCGCGGTCCATCGCCAGGCTAAACAGGGAGAGCGCGGCTTCGGGCGACGACAGGCCGACGAATGCGACTTCCCGACCCTTCGGCTTCGGGAACAGCTTGAGCACGGCGGCGGTGATGACGCCGAGCGTGCCTTCGGCGCCAACGAACAGGTTCTTCAAATCGTAGCCGGTGTTGTCCTTCTTCAGCTTACGCAGATCGTCGAATACCTCACCGGTCGGCAGCACCACTTCGACGCCGAGGCAGAGTTCGCGCGCATTGCCATAGGCAAGCACGCCGGTGCCGCCAGCGTTGGACGACAGGTTGCCGCCGATCTGGCAGGAGCCTTGCGCGGCCAGCGACAGCGGAAACAGCCGGTCGGCGGCATCGGCCGCCTCCTGCAGCGTCTGCAGGATGACGCCGGCCTCGACCGTCACCGTGTTGGACAGGACATCGATCTCGCGGATGCGGTTCAGCCGCGAAAGCGACAGGATGATCTCGCGGCCGGACCTGTCCGGCACCTGGGCGCCGACCAGCCCGGTGTTGCCGCTTTGCGGCACGACCGGCGTTGCTGTCTCGGTCGCCAGCCGCATGATCAGGCTGACCTCGTCGACGCTGCCCGGCCGCAGCACCAGCGATGTCACGCCGTGCCAGAGCCCGCGCCGCTCAATGAGGTAAGGCGCGATATCCTGCTCGTCACGCAGCGCATATTTGTCGCCGACGATCGCCGCGAAGCGATCAATGAGAGCGGGATCCAGTTTGGCTGAATTTTCGGTCATGCGGAAAACTATGTCGTGGGCAGCATGTTGTCACGAGGGGCGGCGGCACGCGAAAGCCGATCGTTGATCGCCTCGCCCAGCCCGTCGAACGGAACCGGCTCGACGGCGATGGTCAGCGCGCCGCTGCAGTCAAGCTCTTGCATAAAAGCGAACAGGTTGCTCGCCGCCTCGCGCAGGTCTCCGGCTTCGGATAAATTGAGGAACGCGGCGGCGTTTCGCCAGCCTGCCGCCCGTTGGCCGCCGAAGCCGAGCAGGGCTTCGCCCGCACCGACCGTCCCGGCGTTGAGCCGCATCGCAGCGCCCGGCGCATAGTGCGAGCCAAGCATCCCTGGCGCCTCGATGTCGGTGGCACCGCCGCGCAACAGCTCCATGCCGACGGCCGCCTCGATCTCCTCGGCGGCGATGCCACCGGGCCTCAGCAGCCGCAATGCTGCGCCCTCGACCTTGATAATGGTCGATTCCAGCCCGACCGGGGTCGCGCCGCCATCGACGACCAGCTTGATCCGCGCGCCGAGATCCGCCGCCACCGCCTGCGCGGTCGTTGCGCTGATCTTGCCGGATGAATTAGCGCTGGGCGCGGCAAGCGGGTGGCCGAGCCTGGCGATCAGGTCAGCGCCAAAACCCCTCGGCATGCGCAAGGCAATCGTATCGAGCCCGGCAGTGACCAGCGGATGGATGCCGTTGCCGGGCCGTTGCGGCAGCACCAGCGTCAGCGGACCGGGCCAGAATGTCAGCGCCAGTTTCTTCGACAGCGGATCGAACAGCGCGTGGCGTTCTGCCATCGCCATATCGCCGACATGGGCGATAAGCGGGTTGAAGCGCGGCCGTCCCTTGGCTTCGAAGATGCGCGCCACACCGATGCCGTTGGTGGCATCGCCGGCCAGCCCGTAGACGGTTTCCGTCGGGATGGCGACGACATCGCCACCCCTGAGCAGCGCCAGCGCCTGCTCCATCGCCTCGCCGACGGCAAGAATTTCAGCCACTCTCGTCACCTCGCAGATGCGGGTTGCGTAGTACGATGGCGGCCGTTGGGCAAGTCGACTGTTATGGCAAGGCATTGTCGGACAAGCCTGGGCTTTGGCGATTTATCAATTCCTAAAATGCTATGCTTCCACGAAAGCCGGTATCAATTCGGGCCTGCTATTGTGCAGTCTCTGGGCAAAGGGGAGAGGTCATCGTGTCTGTGCGTATCCTGCTGGGTATAGTTCTTGCGGTGGCAACCGGCGGGGCTCAGGCCTCGTCTCTCGTTTTCCCGGGCGCGTCGTCCGCGACACCGTCGATCATCAAGCTGGGCGCACCTAAGGCCAGCGATGCGAAGTCGGTGGTGGCGGTCGGTGATGCCCAGCCCGGCGTCACCGATGAAAAGGTGGCAGCGATCCCGGACAAGCCGGAGGCCAGGCATGGCTTCCAGCCAAGCCCGATGGTCATTCGCGGCGGCATTGCCGGTCCTGCCTTCTCGGCTCCGACGCCAACCGCCGAACCCGCCGCAGCTGCTGCGCCAGCCACAGGCACCGAGCCAGCGGCAGGCACTGTGCCGGCAACGGCCACCGCCTCCGCAGCCCCGTCGGGCAATGCCGAGAACCAATCCGCCCCGCCGAACGCCCCGGCGCCGGCGCCCGGTCAGCGGATGCCTCCCAATGGCTATTCCAAATAGCTTCGGCTCACGATCGCCTGGCATTGATGCGTGGCTTGACTGCCGTCTGGCGCCCGGCGCACCATTGCCAGGCCGTTTCAGTTTTATGTCAGCCGCTGGACGCTATCGCGTCGAGCGGCCCCGGGAGACGGGATTTCATCGTTAGGGGCAAGGGGGTTAGATCATGAGAAAATTCAAAGCCGTTACCGCGGCAGGGCTTCTGCTGGCTTCATTGCTTGGCGGCACGGCTCATGCCGATGAGATGCTGGGATCCTATGTCGCTCGCATTTCCGATCGGGACCATCAGGCGAGTGACGGCTATGCGCTGGACAATGCCGCGCAAATGGTACGGCAGGACCGCGCCAACTGGCACAAGTTCCACCGCCGCGACAGCGACGACGAGGGTGATGGCTGGTTCAGGACCAACGACCAGCGCGCCGATCTGCAACGCATGCTGGAGCGTGGCGGCGCGATGAGTTCATCGACCAAGCGCGCAATCGTCAATGGCGAACCGCTGATCCAGGTCGACGTCTACGAAAACAGCGTGCGCGTCAGCGTCCTGGAAAACTGAAGGATGCGGAACGACTGACAGACGGGGCGGCTCTTCAGCGCCGCCCCGCCATCCATCCACAGAAACGGCGGCCGAAAATCAGGCCGCTTCTTCGTTGTCGTCGTCCTCTTCGGACTCTTCGTCGCCTTCGGCCTTCACGCCGTCGTCGCCTTCTTCCTCATCTTCAACGTCTTCGTCGTCATCCGAGAGGTCAGCGGCTTCGACCGCGGCGGCCGCGGCATGATCGAGGATGGTTTCGGAAGTGGATTCGAGCGCCTCGGCGGGAGTTTCTTCTGTCACATCGATGTCGTGATCGGAATTCATGGAAGCCTCCGTGGGGTTTGGGAACATGCCCCTTTTGCCACGGAGAGATCATCGTCATATGACTGTAAGCCGGCTCGAACGGCCGGCTGGAAGATATTTTTTCAGTCCTTAACCGGCAATCTTCGAGAAATCCGCCACCTGACCGGTGGCCGCGCGGATGCGGGCGAGCAGCGCCAGGCGGTTGCCGCGCACGGCCTGGTCTTCATCATTCACGAGAACATGCTCAAAGAATGAATCAACCGGTTCGCGCAACACGCTAAGTGCCAGCAAGGCGGCGGAAAAGTCATCGTTTTGAATCGCTTCGCCTGCTTGCTTCTCAGCCTGACTCACCGCCGCAAACAGAGATTTCTCGGCATCCTCGCGCAACAGAGCCGGCTCAACAGTCTCGGCAATCACCGTTTTCTTCTTCTCCTCGGCGGCCAGGATGTTGGCCGCGCGCTTGGTTCCGGCGAGCAGGTTCCTGCCGTCCTCCGAGTCGAGGAAGGCGCCCAGCGCTTCGACGCGGCGCACGATCTGGAGCAGGTCGTCATTGGACGATTGGCCAATCTCCCCCCTTGAGGGGGAGATGCCCGGAAGGGCAGAGGGGGGCGCTTGGCGCTGAGAGGACGGCGGGACAGCGCCCCCCTCTGTCGGCTTCGCCGACATCTCCCCCTCTAGGGGGGAGATCGGGCGCGAACTTGTCGCCAGCACTGCATCGATCAAGTCGTGCCGAGCGCCCTGATCGCGGAGGTGGACTTTGAGGCGGTCGTGGAAGAAGGCGAGGAGATCGGCGATGAATGGCGAAAGTGATGCTTCCAATTCCATCATTCGCTGGCCGTCGAAGAACTCTCGTTCCTGATCGGCGGCGCCGATGGTTTCCGAATTTGCTTTGGCCAATCCACCCTTCAACAAGTTGGAGATCAAGCCAGCTTCCGACAACAACTGGCTTGCTCCCTTGTAGTCGCGTATGCGGGAATCGAGCATCGCCACCAGACCACGGCACTCAACCCCCTCTCCCGATCGTTCATATGCGGTGAGGGCCGAGGCCACCGTCGCTGCGATGGCGACATCCAGCGAAATCCTGATCCTGTTTTCCAGTATGATCCTCACCACACCCAGCGCCGCTCTACGCAACGCATAGGGGTCCTTCGACCCTGTGGGCTTCTCGTCGATGGCCCAGAAGCCAGCCAGCGTGTCGAGCTTGTCGGCGAGCGCCACGGTGATCGAAACCGGATCGCTCGGTACGCGGTCGGAAGGGCCCTGCGGCTTGTAATGTTCCTCGATGGCCGCGGCCACGGATGGGTGTTCGCCCTGCAGCAAAGCGTATTTGCGACCCATGGCGCCCTGCAGTTCCGGAAACTCGCCGACGACTTCAGTGGTGAGATCGGCCTTAGCCAAGACAGCGGCGCGGGCGGCAAGCGCACTAATCTCCCCCCTCGAGGGGGAGATGTCGCCGAAGGCGACAGAGGGGGTCGGTACGACGGGACGCGACGCCCTATCGCGGTCAGAGGATGCCGGCGCTTCAGGCGCGGCGACCCCCTCTGGCCTGCCGGCCATCTCCCCCTCGAGGGGGGAGATCGACTGCGCCACGATGGGCGCCAGTTCTTCGGCCAGATGCTTGATCCGCTCCACCCGCTCGCCCTGTGTGCCGAGCTTGGCGTGGAAAGTCACGCCGAGATGGTCGAGGCGCGCCATGCGCTGGTCGAGCGGCTTGCCCAGGTCGAGCCCGAATTTTTTTGCCGATGCCTGGAGTTCACCGAGATCAGGCAGATCGCCCTGGTCGGTCGTCCAGAAATAGAGCGCGTCGGACAGGCGCGCGCGCACCACCTTGCCGTTGCCGTGGGCGATCTCCTTGCCGCCATCCTTGGCCTCGATGTTGGCGGTGAGGATGAAGCGGTTGGAAAGCTGGCTGATCTCCCCCCTCGAGGGGGAGATGGCCGGCAGGCCAGAGGGGGTCGGTTCGACTAGGCTCGGCGCAGATGGCGCCAGCGCTTCACGCGAGGCGACCCCCTCTGTCGGCCTCGCCGACATCTCCCCCTCAAGGGGGGAGATCGGGCGCGATGTCACAAAGCACTTCTGGTTGGCGCGGATGGTCAGGCGAATCACTTCGGCCGGAATGGCCAGGAAAGCCTGCTCGAATTCGCCCATCAGCACGACCGGCCATTCCACCAGTCCCGACACTTCTTCCAGCAGCCCTTCGTCCTCGACCAGGTCGAGCCCGTTGGCGAAGGCAAGGTTGCGGGCGTCGGCAAGTATGATCTCCTTGCGGCGGTCGGCATCGAGCACGACCTTCGCCGCTTCCAGCTTGGAAACATAGTCGCCGAAGCGGCGCACCGTGATGGCATCAGGCGCATGGAAGCGGTGGCCATAGGTGATGTTGCCCGAGCGGATGCCGTCGATCTCGAAATCGACCACCACCGGCTCCTCGGTCTCCGGGCCGAAGGTGCACAGGATAGATTGCAACGGCCGCACCCAACGCAGCGAGCCGGGCTTGGCCGAGGCTGGGCCCCAACGCATCGATTTCGGCCATGGAAAATTGCGGATGATATCAGGCACCAGCTCGGCGATGATGTCTTCCGCCGCCCTGCCCGGCTTCGAAATATGGGCGACGTAGAAGTCGCCCTTCTTTGGGTCGGAATGGACATGCGCCTCGGCGACGGATGCCAGCCCTGCCTTGCGCAGAAAACCTTGCACCGCCTGTTCGGGCGCCGAAGTCGAAGGCCCCTTGATCTCCTCGCTTATATCTTTGGACCGTGCGGTCAGGCCCCTGATATCGAGCGTCAGGCGCCGCGGCGTCCAGTACTCGCGTGCCGCCTCATAGGTCAGCCCCGCCTCGACCAGACCGTCGGTCAGCATCTTCCTGAGATCACCCGCCGCCTTGCGCTGCATGCGGGCGGGGATTTCCTCGGAGCGAAGTTCTAGAAGCAGGTCAGGCATCAGGGTCAGCTCATGCGGGAGAGAGGTCCGGGCGGGGCATAGCAACTCGGCTGGCCGCTGTCACCCTTTCCACAAATTTTGGCGCCCCTGTCGGGACGAGACGATCCCGCTCGTCCTTGGATCAAAGATTTCCATGAACCGAACTCAGCGCTGAAGCGACACACGCTCAGGCAGGGAACCATTGGCTCAACGACCATGAAAACGGCATCCAGACTTCTGCAGATCCTCGCGCTCGGCGCCTGCTTCACCGGACAGGTCCACGGCGCCTTCTCGATGCCGGGCGTGCGGCAGGCATTGCGCACGATCGACGGTACCGGCACTCAGAACGCGATGCCGATTCACGCTTCGCTCGCGATGATGAAGCTGGCCTGAAGCTCAGGCCGCCAAGCCGCCTGCCTGCGTCTTCAAAAATGCCTCCCCGCAGGCTTTCGCCAGATTGCGCACCCGCAGGATATAGCTCTGCCGTTCGGTGACGGAAATCACGCCGCGTGCATCGAGCAGATTGAAGACATGACTGGCCTTGATGCACTGGTCGTAGGCCGGGAAAACCATGCGATGCATCGGCGCATTGTCGTTCGACGCCGGCGCACCGGCATCGAGCAGCGCCTTGCACTCGGTCTCGGCATCCTCGAAGTGGCGCAACAGCATCGCCGTGTTGGCGTATTCGAAATTGTGGCGCGAATATTCCTGCTCGGCCTGCAGGAAGACATCGCCATAGGTGACCTTGTCGGCGCCTTCGCGGCCGTTGAAATTGAGGTCGTAGACATTGTCGACGCCCTGCACATACATGGCCAGCCGCTCCAGCCCGTAGGTGAGTTCGCCGGCCACCGGCGCGCATTCGATGCCGCAGACCTGCTGGAAGTAGGTGAACTGCGAGACTTCCATGCCATCGCACCAGCATTCCCAGCCGAGGCCCCAGGCGCCCAGCGTCGGGCTTTCCCAATCGTCCTCGACAAAGCGAATGTCGTGCAGCAGCGGATCGACGCCGATCGCCGCCAGCGAGCCGAGATAGAGCTCCTGCAAATTGGGCGGATTCGGCTTCAGGATCACCTGATACTGGTAATAGTGCTGCAGCCGGTTCGGGTTCTCGCCGTAACGCCCGTCCTTGGGCCGGCGCGAGGGCTGGACGTAGGCGGCGTTCCAGCGCTTCGGTCCGAGCGCGCGCAGCGTCGTTGCCGGGTGAAAGGTGCCGGCGCCGACTTCCATGTCGTAGGGCTGCAGGATGACGCAGCCATAGGCCGCCCAGTAATTGTGCAAGGTCAGGATCAGCCCCTGGAACGAGCGGCTGGGATGCATATGGGCGGGGATTTCAATCGTCACGGGGGCCTCGGCAGCACAGGCTAGCTTGCCGGCACGTCCTAGTGACCCGGCGGCGAGGCGTCAAGCAAGGCGCCCGCCGTCCCCCGCGAACGTACAGTTGAAAGCTTTGCGAGCGGCTGGTCCATTGCCAGCCTTGGGCACCTGAGGTCTGTTCGATGCGTCCACCTCAATGACAACAGGTCAACCATGCCCAGCCCACTCGTCATCCGCCCCGTCACGCGTCAGGACTTCGACCAGTGGCTGCCGCTGTGGGACGGCTACAATGCATTTTATGGCCGCTCGGCTGAAACAGCCCTGCCGGGCGAGATCACGGCGATGACGTGGTCCCGTTTCTTCGATGCCTATGAGCCGGTTCATGCGCTGGTCGCCGAGAGCGAGGGACAGCTTCTCGGCCTCGTGCACTATCTCTTCCATCGCAGCACCACGGCGATCGCGCCGAATTGCTATCTGCAGGACCTCTTCACCACACAGGCCTCCCGCGGCAAAGGCATTGGCCGTGCGCTGATTGAGGGCGTCTACGAGCGCGCCCAGGCCGCCGGCTCAGGCAGGGTGTACTGGTTGACGCACGAGACCAACCAGACCGCGATGAAGCTCTATGACAGGATCGGCGAACGTTCCGGCTTCGTCGTCTACCGGAAGCTATTCTGAGGCAATTCCGAGCCTATCGGCGCCTGTCGGGGGCGCAACAGCCATCCACAAACGAAACGGGGCTCCGAAGAGCCCCGTTGCATTCAAAAAAAACCGATTTCACCCCTTCGGGGCGGGCACCGGCTCTGGCTTGACCTTCGGGGTTTCCTGCGCCGTGTTGGATTCGATCGGCGGCAGGCCCTTCATCAGCTTCTGTTGCAAGTTGGCCAGCACATCGGGATCGGGCTTCAGGTCGCGGGCCTGGTTCCACTGGAAGGTGGCTTCCAGTTTGCGGCCGACGCGCCAGTAAGCATCGCCAAGGTGGTCGTTGAGAACCGGATCTTCCGGCTTCAGCGACACGGCGCGTTCCATTTCGCGCACGGCATCGTCGAATCGGCCAAGGCGGAAATAGGCCCACCCCAGCGAATCGACGATGTAACCGTCGCTTGGCCTGAGGTCGACGGCCTTCTGGATCATCGCCAGGCCTTCCTTGAGGTTCATGTTCATGTCGACCCAGGAATAGCCGAGATAGTTCAGCACCTGCGGCTGGTCGGGGACCAATTCCAACGCCTTGCGGAAGTTCGGCTCGGCCTTGGGCCATTCCTTCAGCCGCTCATAGGCGATGCCACGCTGGTAGAAGATGTTCCAGTTGGCCGCGGTCGGCGTCTTCAGCGCCTCGACAGCCTTGTCGTAGAGATTGGCGGCCGCGCGGAAATCCTCCTTCGAGGAATAGACACCCCCGAGCGCCAGATAGGCGCGCATGTCGTCGGGGTGGGCGTCGACGAAGGCCTTCAGATGGGTGATCGCCTCCTCATGACGGTCGAGATCGGCAAGGTTGAGGCCGAGCTGCAGCTCCGAAAGCTCCTTCAGCGGCGAAGTAGCGGGGATCCGCCGATAGAGCGCGATGGCGCCCTCGCCGTCCTTCAACTGCTCGGACACCGCAGCGAGTTGCACCAGTGCCGCATCGCTGTCGGGCTTCAACGCCAGAGCATACTGCAGATAGAGACGGACGAACGGCTCGCCGCCGCCACGGTTGAGCGCGGTGGCGAGATCAAGCAGAATCTCTGAGGCGCCGTCCGACGGACCGGCAGCGAAGGGCGCGATCTTGTCGCCCTTGGCGATCTTGTCGCGCATGGCGACGATTTCCAGCTTGCCGGGCGAAAACGCCTCGGCCTGATCGAGCACCGACATTGCCTTGGTCTTGTCGCCCTTGCGAGCCAGGAACGAGGCGTAGGCCTGCGCATTGCGCATCCAGGTTTCGGGAGCCGCACCACCGGCGGCCGTATCCTGCATGGTCGCGGCGTAGATCGCATCAGCCTTTTCGGGCATACCGGACGCATCGGCAATCAATGCGCGGTGGAACGACTTGAACAGACCGAACCAATCCGGCCCCTGCAACTTGTCGATGGAGGTCATCGCATCGGCGGCCTCACCGGCGCCTTGCTGCGCCCAGCCGGACATGACCCCGGAGAGCAGCCGGTCGAGATCGGATTCCACCGACAGCTTGAGCCAGTATTGTACCTTGGTGAAATCCTTCTTGTGGAAGGAATCGACGGCCAGCGCCAGGCGCGAGAAGCGCTCGACATCGGGAACTTCCTTGAGCTTGTCGGCATAGACCAGGGACTCGTCGAAGCGGCCTTGCGCGATCAGCGACAGCATCAAGCTTTGCTGCAGGCCGGTGTCGCTCGGGTCGAAGGCCAATGCCTGCTTGTAATAGCCGATGGCGCTGTCGAGGTCGTTGTCGCCTTCGGCGATCCGGGCCGCCAGATAAGCGCCCGAGAACGACGTGATCTTGACCGGTTCGGTGGTTTGCTTGGCATAGGCCGGCAGAGCCGAGATCGTCATGCCGGTCACAATTGCCAGCCTTGTCAGCCAGCGCGCACGTCCTTGCCGCATCGTATTCCTTTCAGCCAGGCCCATCTCCGCATCAGCGGGATCGGCGTAGACTCCATCTTCATGATAAAGCATGGCCTTTTTGGGGTCGCGCTTCAATCCGCCTCGAATTTACAATCCGGGCACCCGATTAACAAATCATGGCGACGGGCAACAGTTTTCCGATCTTGAATTTCGGCCATGGCCTCGCGCGGATCGGAGCATATCACAGATTCGACCGCAGGGCTCGACGCCAATATCAGTGTTCGCCTGTGGGATCAGTGTTCGCCTGTGGAGGCAGACCCCTGCACCAGCGTGTCACCATATCCGCCAGCCGCAATCGTGCTGCACAGCCCGCTCCATTCGCAGCCGCCGCAGGCCTTGCGTAGGCGGCCAGCGGAAAACGCCCGCCGCATCCGGGCCAGCATCGACGCATCGAGATCGAGGCTGGCGCCGACGCGGATTGGGCGCGCCAGCAATTCCTCCAAATCCTGTGCCGCTAGCCGATCGCGCTCGAAGACGCTCTCGTTGAGACAATGCGGCTCCGGCTCGTCGAGCAACGGGCCGCAGACATCGTCCGGGCCGGAAACGAGGAGGATGCCCTCGCCCCGGCTCAGGCGCTCCGCGATCCCGTCATAGTTGGCGGTGAAGGCGGGACTGTATCCCTTGCCCACATAGGTGAGCAGGCAAAGGAGGTGATGGGCGCGCAGCCTGATCGTCACGGATTGGCCGGCTTCGCTCTGCCGGGGAGAGCCATGAGTGTCGCGGCACCGAGCGCCGACTTCAGCAGACCGCCGACGATGAATGGCAGGAAGCCGAAGGTGATGGCCTGTTCGGCGCCGATCATGATGGCGAGCCACATGGTGCCGAGAACCAGGCAGGCAAGGTTGCCGAGCAGCATGGCGGCGAAGGCAAGCATCACCCGGTTGCCGTTCCATCCGCGTTCGGCCAGCCAGCCGACCAAGGCGCCGACGATTGGGAAAGCGAAGAGATAGCCACCTGTTGGTCCGACGAAATGCTGGACGCCGGCGGCGCCTCCGGCCAGCACCGGAAAGCCGACCGCACCTTCGACCAGCCAAGCGGCGATGGTAACGGCGCCAAGCCGCCAGCCATAGAGCGCGCCGATCAACGTCACGGCGAAGGTCTGCATGGTCACCGGAACCGGCAACATCGGTACTTCGATGTAGGACGACAGCGCCAGGAACAGCGTGCCGAGCACGACGGCTCCAACCTGCCAGGCAAGAGAGCGGCCCTGAAGCCGGAGCGGACTGAACGAGGGCTTGCTGGACGAGAATGGAACGTCTGTCATGGGATTCCTTTGATCGATTGCAAATTATAGATAATTTCTCTTTTCGATCTATTATCGAATCCACAAATCCCCCGAGATAGCAAGCCCTGCCTGAGCAAGGTGTCGTCCTAGCCCACGATGGCAAAGGCCTCGCGCGTCGTGCCAGAGGCCGTCCTGACCGGCTTGCGGCCGATCCATTGGACATGCCGCCCCAGTGTCGCGGCTGCCGATTCGGTGTTTCCCTGCCGCAAGGCGGTGAGTATCGCGCGATGATCCTGGTCGGTGCGAGTCTCCCACTCCGAGCGCCAAGCCGCGAACAGGAAGCGGGCACTTGCCGCGTGCAGGTCGTCGATGGTGGCGAGCAGGCGCGGCATGCCGCACGGCGACAGGATCAACCGGTGGAAGGCGCGGTTGGCTTCTTCCCAAGACCGTACGTCGCGAGATTTGTCGCCGGCCCTGGTCGCTTCCTCGGCAAGGTCGAGAATGGCCGATGTCAGATGCGGCGCGGCGTGGCGCAGCGCCAACACTTCGAGCGCGGCGCGCATTTCTGCGACCTCCTTGACCTCGCTCAGGTCGAAAGCCGCGACACGTACGCCGCGGCGCGGCTCACCGACGGCCAGCCCTTGCGCCTCGAGACGGCGAAACGCTTCGCGTACGGGAACATGGCTTGTCTGGAATTCCTCGGCGATATGATCCTGCCGAAGCCTGGCCCCCGGCTCGATCGCGCCGGAGATGATGCGGTCCGCCAGTACCTTGCTGATGCGGACCGCGATGGTGTCGTCTGTGCCCTTTGCCATCTTTTATAGATAATTTGCGGCGAGGCAGCTTGTCGAGACGGCGGGACCGAATTCGCAAACTTCCAGCGTAAGCCAGAGGAAGCGTCGCTAAAGTCCAGCCTTCAGTTCACCCGGCTTATGCAGAAATCGATGACGTCGATCAGCGCCGATTTCTGCGGCGTCGCTTCCAGCGGCGCCAGCGCATCGCGGGCGATCTCGCCGAAATGGCGGGCGCGCCCGATCGTGTCGGCGATGGCGCCGTGGCGTGTCATCAGGCCGATCGCTTTTTCCAGGCCGGCGTCATCGGTGGCATTGTCCTCGATGGAACGCTTCCAGAAGGTGCGCTCAGCCTTGGTGCCGCGCCGGTAGGCGAGGATGACCGGCAGCGTCACCTTGCCCTCGCGGAAATCGTCGCCGACATTCTTGCCCAGATCCTTGCTGGTGCCGCCATAATCCAGCGCGTCGTCGATCAGCTGGAACGCAAGACCGAGGTTCATGCCATAGGAGCGCAGCGCCGCACGGTCGTTACGCGTCGCCAAGGCAATGACCGGACCGACTTCGGCAGCCGCAGAAAACAGCGCCGCGGTCTTGGCCTTGATGACGGCGAAATGTTCGTCCTCGGTGGTCTCCAGGTTCTTGGCGGCGGCAAGCTGCATCACCTCGCCCTCGGCGATGATCGAAGCCGCGCTCGACAGGATGTCGAGCGCCTCCAGCGAGCCGACATCGACCATCATGCGGAAGGCCTGGCCGAGCAGGAAGTCTCCGACCAGCACGCTCGCCTGGTTGCCCCAGATCATACGGGCGGTCTTCTTGCCACGGCGCATGCCGCTTTCGTCGACGACGTCGTCATGGAGAAGCGTCGCCGTATGCATGAATTCAACTGCCGTGGCGAGCTTGACGTGGCCCTCGCCGGCATAGCCGAACATCTGTGCCGCGGCGAGCGTCAGCATCGGCCGCAATCGTTTACCGCCGGACGAGATCAGATGGTTGGCAATTTCGGGGATCATCTCGACGTCGGAGCCGGCCTTGGACAGGATCAATTCGTTGACGCGCCCCATATCGGCCGCAGTCAGATCGATCATCTCCTTGATGGAGGCGGGCTCCCGCTTCCCGTTTTCGATGTTGAGAACGACACCCACGACAATCACTCCCGTCTTGGTATAACGCGTGCGACGGCACCCTTAATCCCTGCTTGGACTCTAGGGCGGCAGGCACATCCACGGCAAGAGGCGAATTGGCGCGGCGGCGATGACAGGCTGTCAACTGGCGGCGAAGGAAGTTCTGCTTTGCCAGGGCAATCCACCTACCCGTTTACATCAGCGCTGCAAACTGAGAGTTTCGCCCGATGATAGAGCTCATTCGCACCAACGACGCCGTCATTATCTCCTTTGTCGAATCGCTTATGCGCGATGCCGGCATCGGCTGCTTCGTAGCCGACCAGAACATGAGCGTGCTCGACGGCTCGCTCGGCATCCTGCCGCGGCGCGTCATGGTCGACGCCGACAAGGCCGACGCGGCACGGCGCATCCTGACGGATGCCGGCATCGCCAACGAGATCCGTGGAGAATAATGCCCGCCGCGCCGGCCAGCCTTATCCCGGACCCACCGGCCCATACGGTCGATGCTTTCCATCGCGGCCGGTTCTGGCTCGTGCAGCCCAAGCAAGGCGGCCATCGCGCCGGCATGGATGCGATGATGCTGGCCGCGTCCGTGCCATCTTCCTTTGGCGGGCGTCTGGCCGATTTCGGCGCCGGAGCCGGGGCTGCGGGCCTGGCGGTGCTGTCGCGCTGCCTGGCGGCCGAGGCCGTGCTTGTCGAACGCGCGCCGGAAATGGCGGCCTTCGCTGCGGCCACCCTTGCCCATCCCGGCAATGCCCATCTCAGCGATCGCGCCTCGGTGGTCGTCGCTGATGTTACCGTATCGGGCCGGGCGCGGGCGTCCGCCGGCCTCGCCGACAACGACTTCGACTTCGTCATCATGAACCCGCCTTTCAACGCCGCGCGGGACCGCGCCACATCCGATCGCCTGCGAAAGGAAGCGCATGTCATGGAGGATGGAGCGTTCGAGAGCTGGATCCGGAGCGCCGCGGCGGTGGTCAGGCCGCGTGGCCGGCTTGCCGTCATCGCCCGACCCGAACAGCTCGGCTCGATTCTCGATGCAATCGCCGGCCGCTTCGGCGATGCCGAGATGCTTGCCGTCCACCCGCGCCCAGACGCGGCGGCGATCCGCATCATTGTGCGGGCGGCGCTCGGCGCACGGGGAAGACTTGCCATCCGGCCGCCGCTGATGCTGCACGCGCAGTCGGGCAACGGTCCTGATGAGCGCAGTGAAATGATCACCAACGGGCTTGCCTCTTTGTTCGGAGATTGAGCTATTCTTGGGGCCCACATTGCTGTTGGCCGGGGAATCCCTACATGCCAGCAACCCATCGACCGGAGACCGTGCCCTCGTGAAACGACTTATCAACCGCCTGCTGCCGAAATCCTGGCGCTCCACCGTCGTCACCATTCCGGTCATCCGGCTGCACGGTACCATCATGGCCGGTGGCGGCCAGTTCCGGCCGACCCTGTCCCTGGCCTCCACCGCCGGCCTCATCGAGAAAGCGTTTTCCTACGACGCGCCGGCGGTCGCCATCTCGATCAATTCGCCCGGCGGCTCGCCGGTGCAGTCGCGGCTGATCTTCAAGCGCATCCGCGACCTGGCGAGCGAAAAGGACAAAAAGGTGCTGGTCTTCGTCGAGGACGTTGCGGCATCGGGCGGCTATATGATCGCGGTCGCCGGCGACGAGATCTTCGCCGATCCGTCCTCCATCGTCGGTTCGATCGGCGTGGTGTCGGCCTCGTTCGGCTTCCCGGAACTGATGAAGAAGATCGGGATCGAGCGCCGTGTCCACACTGCCGGCCAGAACAAGGCAGTGCTCGATCCGTTCAAGCCGGAGAAGAAGGAAGACGTCGAACGGCTGAAGGCGTTGCAACTTGAGGTGCACGGCACGTTCATCGACCTCGTCAAGGAGCGGCGCGGCACCAAGCTGAAGGACGATCCGGACCTGTTCACCGGCCTGTTCTGGACGGGCATCAAGGGCCTTGAGCTCGGCCTGGTCGATGCGCTCGGCGACATGCGGACGGTGCTGAAGACCCGCTTCGGGGAGAAGACGCAGCTCCGGCTGATCACGGCACCGCGCGGTCTCCTCGGCCGCTTCGGCCTATTCGGCTCGAGAATGGGCTTTTCGGTGCCCGACATCGCCGCCGCGGCCGCCAGCGGGGTGATCGATGCGGCGGAAGAGCGCGCATTATGGGCGCGCTTCGGGCTTTGAAAACCCGGCGAAACCGTCTAGCATAAGAAGCTTGAAATCTTATGCATGTCGTTTTCCCAAAACCCGATCCACCTTTGGGCGACATGTATCAACCGACCTACCGGCCGCCTTCGCCGGCCCAGCGTGGGAGGAGTTTTGGCATGCCGCAGATCATTTTCTTCACCGTCGTTGGCGTCGCCGCCTATTTCGGCTACCGCACTTTCGTCCGCGAGGCCGAGCGCGTGACCGCCAAGGTGCGGCGCACCGAAAAGCAGGCGGCCAATGGCGCGATGGGGACGCTGGTCAAGGATCCGAAGACCGGCGAATACCGGCTGGCCAAGGACTGAGCATCATTTCACATGTGACTGACGCGGTGGACATCGACACCGGTTCACGCACCTGGCATGCGCACGCCAAGATCAATCTTGCGCTGCATGTCACCGGCAGGCGCCCTGACGGCTATCATCTGATCGAGAGCCTAGCGGTGTTCACCCGTTTTGGCGATAGGGTCGAAATCGCGGCGGCTGAAAATGATGATTTTGTCGTGTCAGGCCGCTACGCGCTGGCCGTCCCTGTCGACGCCAGCAATCTGGTGCTTAGGGCGCGCGATGCCCTGCGACAGGCGGTCGGGCAAGACAAAACCCCGCCTGTCTCGATAAAGCTCGAAAAGAACCTGCCGGTTGCCTCCGGCGTCGGCGGCGGTTCGAGCGACGCGGCAGCCGTGCTGCGCGGGCTGGTTGAGATATGGGCCCTGGACATCGACGGCATCGAGCTGGCGCGGATCGGCCTCTCGCTTGGCGCCGACGTGCCAATGTGCCTGGCGGCTAAGCCGTTGGTAGCGCGCGGCATTGGTGACGAGCTTTCGATGGTGCCGGATTTTTCGACGCTGGGGCTGGTGCTGGTCAATCCGGGCAGGTCGGTCTTGACGGCCGACATCTTCGCAGCGCTTGCCCGTCGCGACAATGAAGCGCTACCGCCGCTGCCGCGCAGCATCGACTTCCACAGCCTGCGCAACTGGCTGGAGATCACCCGCAACGATCTCGAGCCGGCAGCCGTAGCGATGCAACCCGCTATCGGCAGGGCGCTTTCCTGGCTTAACAAGGCTGGATCGGGTTTTTCACGCATGTCCGGGTCGGGCGCCACGTGCTTCGGCTTGTTCGAAACCGGCAATGTCGCCAAGCGCGCCGCCGCCGAGATCCGTGGTCGCCAGCCCGACTGGTTCGTCGCCGCGACGCGTAGCATCGCCTCGGAGGGAGCTGATGGCCAGAATTGACGAGAGCCGTTCCTTCATCCCCATACGCATCGCGGTGCTGACCGTTTCCGACACGCGCAGCCTTGCCGACGACAAATCCGGCCAGACGCTGGCCGACCGCATCGCCGAGGCCGGCCACATACTGGCTGCCCGCGATATCGTCACCGACGACCGCGAGAAAATCCGCGACACGGTTCTGGCGTGGTCGCGGGACAAGGATATCGATGTCGTCATCACCACCGGCGGCACCGGCTTCACCGGGCGCGACGTGACGCCGGAAGCGCTGGAGCCAATCTTCGAAAAGCGCATGGACGGCTTTTCGGAAGTGTTCCACCGCATCTCCTACGACAAGATCGGCACCTCGACGGTCCAGAGCCGGGCGACCGGCGGCGTCGTCAACGCCACTTTCGTCTTCGTGCTGCCGGGCTCACCCGGCGCCTGCAGGGACGCCTGGGACGGCATCCTGAAGGCGCAGCTCGACTACCGGCACATGCCGTGCAACTTCGTAGAGATCATGCCGCGTCTGGACGAGCATCTGCGGCGCGGCAAATCGGCTCCCTAAAAGCCGAGGCCAAGCGGCGGCTCCACGGGCGCTGCGCAAAGCCCGGCGCCGTGCTCACCGGATGCCTGTCGAGATGAACTTCGGGTCGTCAGCTCTCAGCGGATGACCGGCTCGCCATGAAAGCGGCGGCGCGACGGCGGCGATACGCCGAAGCCGACTTCCATCATCAACCTCGGCCTGCGCGACGGCACGGTGCCCATGTGGAAGCCGAAGGGGTCCTCGACGAAACCTAGTCCTGCTTCTCCAGTCAATGTCACCGGGCTCTGCTCGCCATAGACATCCAGGACCTCTCGCGCGGAATGGCCGACGAGGAGGGTGAGTTGATGCTTGAGGCTGCGTCGCTTGTGGCTGCCTCGCACATAGACGTGTGGACCGGTCTCGGCATCGACCGGCTTGAGGTAGAAAAAGAATTTCAGCATGCGCCAATCGTCGAGGTCGAAATGATACTTGCCGAGCGAGGCGAGGTTCTTGTCGGCGTCCGAAGCGGCACCCGTCGGAAAACTCCACCAGACCCGCGTCGTGATCAGTTTTGCCTGACCGCCGAGATAGTGCGCGGCAATGTCTAGAAGCAGCGGGTCGCGCTGGATGGCGAGCGCCGCCTCGCAATCAAGGATTCGCTCGAAAAAGTGCCCGCTGAGCAGCGAGCGGCCAAAGCGCTTCTCAGCTTCCGCATGTTCATCCGGCATGAATTCGAGACGGCGGTCGAAATTGCCGAAGCAAGGCGTGCGCTGGGCGAAATCGGCGATCTCCTCATGGATATCAGACGGCAGGACGAGGCCCGAAAACAGCCCGTCGGTCCGCAGCGCTTCGACTACTGCCTCACGTTCGACACCGGCGAACATCGTATCCCCCGTATCCGCGACCGGACGGGCGCGTTTTGCGCCCAGCCAATGCATGCGGCGCCCGGGCATAGTGCGCGCCAGCACAAACATCGGCAGCCAGGCAGGGTTTTCCCGCAGGTCCGTCAGATAGGTTGGAATGCGCACGGCGATACGCCGCAGCAGACTGCCGTTGCGCGCAATGGCCTCTAGGCTGGCCGTGCCGGATTTGTCGGGCGTTGGAAGGTTCATCGGGTCCTCGATATAAGGGCACCACCAATGCTGCATCGGTGTTCACCACTCGGCATGACCCAAACCCAACTCACCCGCTTTGTCCGGAAGCTAACCGCGTGTCAGATTTTGTGCAATGCACAATGACCAGAGCAGGTGCAAAAAACTCAGCGCGGAGAGCGGCGTTCCCGCTTCGCCGGCGCCATCCAAATGTCGAGCCGCTTTGTCGCGAGGCCGCGGGCGATGGCCTCGGCGCTGACGGCACTCCTGGCCGAGGCCTGACGCTTGCTGATCAGCAATCCGTCGGCCAAGGCACGGTTTGCGGAAAAGACGCGAGCCAGGAACGGCTTGCGGCTGCCGCGCGCCCGCGAAAACCGTGCCGCCATGGTTTGCCTGGCCGTATGGTCGACGACCGCGTCGATCCAGCCCTCCATCAATCGTGCGCCCGGCTCCAGGAGCAGCAACCAGTCCCCCTTGGCTTGCCGGATCCCCGTGGCGATGCCGCCCGTCACGTAGTGACAGCCGGCATGCTCGGCCACACGATGCGTCTGGTCGGTAGAGCCCGTGTCACAGACGATGACGTCACGCACCACGCCCTCAACCGCGCCGCCAATCAGCGAGGCGAGCGTGCGGGTAAGCCCTTCCTCGTCATTGCAGGTTTCGATGAGAACACTAAGCATCGTTAGCCGATAGCGGAAAGCGCGGCATAGCGCCAGTTATCCAGCGAGCCATAAAAAGTTCTTGCTTTGTTCTCATCAACAGAATAGGAATAATTTCATGAACAGAGCGATTCGACACAACACGGACAGTCCTTGGGAGCGGGCGAAGATGGAACAGATCGTGCGCGCCGACATTGCAGCTTTCGGAGCTGGACGGGCCGAGATGGCCAATGCGATGATCGAGCAGAGTGGCGTGCGTGTCCGGCCGGACCGCAACCGCGGCAGGTCGGCAGGCATCAATCCGTCCGGTCGGTTCGAGCCGGTCAGCCGGCATGTTTTCGACGATGGCTGGAATTCGCTGGAAGAACTGCCGCCCTTCAAGACCGAAGTGCAGGTCGAGAAGCCGCGCACCATCATCACCCGCAACGAATCGCCCGATATCTCCTTCGATCGTTCGATCAACCCTTATCGCGGTTGCGAGCACGGCTGTGTCTATTGTTTTGCCCGGCCGACGCACTCGTTCATGGGTCTGTCGCCGGGTCTGGATTTCGAATCCAAGTTGTTCGCCAAGCCAGATGCGGCGCGCTTGCTCGACAAGGAGCTGTCGAAGGACGGTTACCAGCCACGAACCATCGCTATCGGCACCAACACCGACCCCTACCAGCCAATCGAGAAGCAATACCGGATCATGCGCGAGATCCTCGAAGTGCTGGAGGCGCGCGGTCATCCGGTCGGCATCGTCACCAAATCCGCTTTGGTGACGCGCGACATCGATATCCTGTCGCGCATGGCTGAGCGGGGGCTGGCCAAGGTGGCGCTGTCGGTGACGACGCTCGATCGCATGCTGGCGCGCACCATGGAGCCGCGCGCGTCGACGCCCACCAGGCGGCTGGAGGCGATCCGGCAGCTTTCGGATGCCGGCATTCCAGCGTCGGTCATGGTGGCGCCGATCATTCCCGGATTGACCGATCCGGAGATGGAACGCATCCTCGATTCGGCACGCGCCGCCGGTGCGCGCGAGGCGGGTTATGTCGTGCTGCGCCTGCCGCTGGAGGTCAGCCCGATCTTCAAGGATTGGCTGCTGCGCCACTACCCCGATCGCTACCGCCACGTGATGTCGCTGATCCGATCGATGCGTGACGGCAAGGACTACGATTCGGAATGGGGCAAGCGCATGAAGGGCGCCGGTCCCTATGCCTGGCAGATCGGCCGGCGCTTCGAGATCGCAGCCAAGCGGCTCGGCCTCAATGCCGAACGGCGCACGTTGCGGACCGACCAGTTCGTTGCTGCTGCCAAAGACCAATTGCAGCTGACGCTGCTTTGAGAATGCAATTCACTGCGGCGGCTTGATCTGCCGCAGCACAGGAATCCCGTCCGGCCCGCCCCGGCCTGCAGACGGTGCCCTCCCGGTCCGGCGCCCCACCCGACCCGGAGGGACTTGCGGAGAATCGGAGCCGATGCGAACCTCGCCGCAACATGGCTCGCGCGCGTTCTGATTCTCCGCCTCTCTTTGAGATCATCGAGAAGCCCGACTTCTCCTTCGAGACGAAGGCGATGGCTGACGGTCTGTGGCCGGTTGCGGGCATGGATGAGGCCGGCCGCGGTCCCTTGGCCGGACCGGTGGTGGCCGCGGCGGTGGTGCTCGATCCCGCCAACATTCCTGACGGGCTGGACGATTCCAAGCGCCTCACCCATTTGCAGCGCGAGGCCCTGTTCCTGCTCATTCTCGGCTCCGCGCAGGCGGTCTCAATGGCCTCGATCAGCGCCGAGGGCATCGACGGCAGCAACATCCTAAAGGCAAGCCTGGAGGCGATGCGCCGTGCCCTGGTCGGGCTGTCGGTTCAACCGAAGCTCGCCCTCGCCGACGGGCGCGACGTGCCCCCGGGCCTGCCCTGCGCGGGGCGCGCGCTGATCAAGGGCGACCAGCGTTCGCAATCGATCGCCGCCGCCTCGATCGTCGCCAAGGTGATGCGCGACCGCATGATGTGCGGCTGCGGCAACCATCACGACCGCTATGGCTTCGAGTCCCACATGGGCTACGCCACGGTCCGCCATCGCACCGCGATCGAGGCTCATGGTCCCGTGCCGCGGCTGCACCGCGTGTCATTCGCGCCGTTCAGATTGGGCGGGGTGGAAGTGGTGGAAGACGAGAGCCTGGTCGGATTGGAGTGAGCCACGGCGATGTCAGCCGATCTCCCCCCTCGAGGGGGAGATGTCGCCGAAGGCGACAGAGGGGGTCGGCTCGACTGGGCACGACGCCATTTTTCAGCAAAGATCAGGCCAGCGCTTCATGCGCGGCGACCCCCTCTGGCCTGCCGGCCATCTCCCCCTCAAGGAGGGAGATTACGCGCTCGGCCGCCCCGCCAATCTGGTTTTCCACAGCAAAAAAGCCGCCAGGTTTCCCGGGCGGCTTCAATGATTGGCTAGACGGATCGTCTAGTTCAGTTTCGACTTCACGTCCACGAGCGAGGCCTTGAACAGCTCGGCACCCGCCTTGGCGTCGATCTTGCCGGCGAGCAGCGTGCGTGCGGCCTCGACGGCGATATCGACGGCGCTGGCGCGGACTTCACTGATGGCGTCACGCTCGGCCTGGCCGATCTTCTGTTCGGCAAGCGCGGTGCGCCTGACGACATAGTCCTCGGTCTTCTTGTGCGCGTCCGCGGCAAGCATGTCGGCTTCGCGCTTGGCGGCGGCGACGATGGCGGCGGCCTCCTGCTCGGCTTCCTTGCGCTTGCGCTGGTATTGGCCAAGCAATTGCTGGGCCTCCTCGCGCAGCCGGCGCGCTTCGTCCAGCTCGTTGCTGATCCTGTCGGCGCGCGCGTCGAGCGCCTTGGCGATCAGGCCAGGTACCTTGATGTAGATTGCAACGCCGAGGAAGATAACCAGAGCTACCGTGGCCCAGAGCGTTGCGAGAGAGGTGTAGTCCATGATGCGCTCCTCACCGGGCCACGGATTTGACCGCGGCCGCGATCTCGGCCTTGCTGGCCTTGCCGCCGACCAGGGCCTCGACGATCGCCGAAGCGGTATCCTCGGCGATGCTGCCGACTTCCTTCATCGCATTGGCCTTGATGGAAGAAATGCGGGCCTCGGCCTCGCCAAGCTTCGCATCGAGCGCGGCCTCGACCTTCTTGCGTGCGGTCTCGGCCTCGGCCTTGGCCGCATCGTTGGCCTGCTGGCCGATCGCGTTGGCCTTGGTCTTGGCTTCCGCCAATTCCTGCTCGTAGGCAGCAACAGCGGCGTCGGCCTCGCCCTTCAACTTGGCTGCCTGGTCGAGATCCTGGCTGATGCGGTCGTTGCGGACATCGATGATGCCCCCGACGCGCGGCATCACCACCCGCTTCAGGAAGAGATAAAACAGCCCGAAAGTGATCGCCAGCCACAGAAGCTGCGACGGGAACGTCGCAGGATCGAATGGCGGAAACGTGCCGTGCGCTTCTGCAGGCACGCTGGTGCCGGATTGCGTCTCGCCTTCCGTCGCAGCGTGGCTGGTATCGGCAGGCGCGGACTCTTGCGCGAAGGCAGATGTCACGAACATGGACTATCCCCGAAATTCGGGCCCGCCGCTTGCGCGGCCGACCCGTCCAATCTTCTCATGGCTTAGCCAAAGAGGGGCTCAGCCGAACAGGGCCAGAAGCGCGATCAGAAGCGAGAAGATGCCCAGAGCTTCGGTCACCGCGAAGCCGAAGATCAGACGGCCGAACTGGCCATCAGCAGCCGACGGGTTGCGCAGCGCGCCCGCCAGGTAGCTGCCGAAGATGTTGCCGAGGCCAATGCCCGCGCCACCCATGCCCAGGCAAGCGATGCCGGCGCCGATGTACTTTGCTGCTTCTGCGTCCATTTGTTCAACTCCTTTGGATCTAAAAATTCCGTTGCGATTTCATCCGGCGCCAATGCTGGAAACTCTTGGGCCGGAAATTTTTCTCAGTGCCCGGGGTGCAGGGCGTCGTTGAGATACATGCAGGTCAACACGGCAAAGACGTAGGCCTGCAGGAAGGCGACCAGCAGTTCCAGTGCCGTCAGCGCCACCGCCATTGCCAGCGGCAGGATCGAACCGGCGACGCCAACCGCGCCGAGCGCGCTCAGGCTGACGACGAACCCGGAGAACACCTTCAGCGTGATGTGGCCGGCGAGCATGTTGGCGAACAGACGAACCGAGAGGCTGACCGGGCGCGACACGAAGGAGATCACCTCGATCAGCACCACCAGCGGCAGCAGGAACACCGGCACGCCATGCGGCACGAACAGCTTGAGGAAGCCAAAACCATGCTTCATGAAGCCGTAGACGACCACGGTCGCAATCACCAGGATGGCCAGACCGAAAGTGACGATGATGTGGCTGGTGACGGTGAAGAAATACGGGAACAGGCCAAGCAGGTTGGCGACCAGCACGAACATGAACAGCGAAAACACAAGAGGGAAGAACTTCATGCCCTGCGTGCCGGCGGCATCGCGCAACATGTTGCCAACGAACTCGTATGCCATCTCGGAGACCGACTGAAGGCGGCCCGGAACCAGGCTGCGGCTCGACGTCGTGAGAAACAGAAACGCTGCCGCGACGACAACTGTCGCGACCATGAACAATGCCGAATTGGTGAATGACAGATCGTAGCCGCCGATGTCGATCGGAATCAGCTTGTTGATATGGAACTGGTGGATCGGATCGACCTTGTCAGCTGCCACGTTCAAACCCCGTCAATGCCGCGTACGGCCTCGTTACCATTACCGCCATGAAGCGCGGTCATTTCTTGTCGTCCTGGTCACGGCGCGATCTGTCGCCCTGTCCGAATTCTGCCACAACGCCCGCGGAACGCATCACATTGAGCACGCCGGCGCCAAAACCAAGCAGCAGAAACACGATCAGACCCCATGGCGATGTTCCCGCCAGACGGTCGATGATCCAGCCGATGCCGGCACCCACCACCACCCCGGCGATAAACTCGCTAGAGAGTTTGAGCGCCTGGCCATAACCGGCCACACTGCCCGCTTTCGCGTCGTCTTTCCCCTCGAGCCGGTCCGGCCGCCTTGTCGCGAGCGATGCTTCAAGGTCACGCCGGCGGCGCTCAAGATCGTCGTCGCGGATGTCGGGTTCATGCTGCTTGCCGCGGCCGGTTTCTCCGGTTCCGCCTGGCCCATTCTTGTCGGCCATCGCAACCCCCCTGCCCGGTCAGACCGTCACCGTCCGTCCGCTTCTAAAGTCGCCGGCAACATAGTTAGAGGGTTTGCGCCCGTCAAGCCACGGGCGGAAGTTCATTGCCATGTATTTTAGGCAGCAAAATCAATGGATTAGAAAGGTGCGACATCGTGCCCGCCACGATGACGGGGATGCGTTGCGCGAATCCCCCGAGCAATGGCTCTTCGATCGACAGCGCGCCGTGCCAAAGATCAGCGATCTGTTGCGCGCTCAGCTCCAGCCGCCGCCATAGGTCCGATAGAAGATATGCAGGCCGATCTTGGTCATCTTCTCCATCGTGCGCGCCCAGCCGGGATGGACATATTGGGCGTAATAGTGGGTCGACGATCCGACCTCAGGGATGAATATCTTGCCGGCGGTGACGGCCATGGCGATATCCTGGGCGGTCTTGTAGGCCGCAGGACTGTCGATGCGCTTCTTCCTGCCGTCGCAGGCAAAGGAGAACTGGCAACGGTTGAACCAGCTGTCGTTCTGGTAGACGACGCCGCAGATCGAATTCGGATAGGTCGGGTTGCGGACGCGGTTGAGTATGACCTGGGCGACGGCGGCCTGACCACGTACGGATTCGCTCCTCGCCTCGAAATAGATGCCATTCGCCAGGCATGCCTGTTCCGGTTTGGAGAAGACACTGGCGGGCAGCGGGTTCTGGATCCACGAATGATCGCCCTTGACCATCGGCGGAATGAAGCGGCCCTCATTGGGCTGCTCGTCCTGAAGCAGCGCTTCGAACGGCGATGCCTTGGCATAATCGGGCTCGGACTGCGCATAGGCGGTCGCCAGCACGTCCGGATGGTCGTTGTTGACCAGTGCGGCAAGCATCGCCGGCACGCCGGGATCGGGCTTTTTGTCCTCGCGCGCATGGAATGCCGCGGCGATCTGGATTTCCTTGCCTTTGATCTGCGGCTTGGCGAAGGCCATCTTCAGGCCGCTGTCCATGCTGGGCCGCAGCAAGGAGGAGGTGCGCTCGAAGATCGAGCCGGCATTGAAGTTCTTCGGCGGTGCGACGGGCGACACCATAACGATGCGGCCCTTTTTGTCGGCGCGCGTGACGCGATCCTCGTCGGGCGTGGCGCTTACCTTGCCGCCCTTGCCGCGAAAAGAGACGTTGCCGACGCCGGCCAGGTGGACACCCGATCCGGAGATGGAGTCGGTGACATCGGAATCGACAAAGGGCATTTCGGCCGCGTGGGTCGAGCCGGCGACGGATTTCTCGACATAGGAATTCCAGCGGGTGCTCGATGCTTCGAGGCCGGAAACGAGGCTCGTCATGTCCTGGTAGGCGGCGACGGTCGGAAAGCCGATCCAGATGCCGAGGCCGACGACGAACGGAGCCAAAAAGCCACGTCTCTCACCGGCGGCGGCAACAAGCCGCGTCAACACACGTCGATGCACGGAACTCTCTCCAGGAACGCTACAGACCCCACTGGAGAGCAAAATGATGCATTAACCTTGATGGGACGTTAACGGGTTCGATCGGGTTTTCCCGGTCTGCCCGAGGTCGTGGTTCCGAACTCGGGCGGTTTTGCGGCGAGCCTTCAGGCCGGCCGCAGGAAGATCGGCCAGGCGATCAGCGCGCAAATGGCGGCAGACAGCCAGACGCCGGACCATGACCAGAGGTGCAAGAGGCCCGGAATGGCCACCGGCACCAGGAAGAAGCCGACGAAAACGAAGCTGTTGGCAAGGCTGAGCGCGGTTCCGACATGGCCGGCACCGGCAAGCGTGGCAAGCTCGGTATAGGCGACGCCGTGCCAGGCGGAGACCGAGACTCCTGCGACAATAAGCACAGCGGGAAGGGCCGCCATCAGCAAGAATTGTCCGCCTGACATGGCGGAACTGACCAAGACCAGCAGCCAAAGCACGGCGAAGGCAAGTGCGCTCAGCGCACTGCAGAGGCGAAGGAACTGGCGGCGGTTGCCGTGGCGGTCGGTGAAGCGGCCGCTCCAGATGCGCATGACCATGGCACCGATCTGCACGGCGGCGAGGCTCGCACTGATCGCTGCCGTTCCCAGACCGACGAAGTCGTTCAGGAACACGGAGGCGAAGGTGAGCACCGCCACCTGCGGAAAGCAGAGCAGGCCGATGGCGGTCGCGATACGCCAAACGTCGCGATTGCGCAGCGGCGCCGGTCCGGGCACAGCCGCCGCAGCGCGATGGCCCTCGTCCGTCGTCGGCGGCTCGTGCAGCCAGCGCCAAGCGAACAGGGCAGAGAGGGCGGATGCACCCGCCAGGACGCCGAAAACCGCGGCAAAGCCGAAAGCCAGGGCAAGCGAGGGCAAAATGAGCGCGCCAAGACCGCCGCCGAGCGGCACCGCCGTCTGCCTGATGCTCATGGCAAAGCCGCGCTCGTTTTCCCGGAACCAGCCCATGATGGCACGGCCGCTCGAACCGTTGACGCTGCCGCCGAGCAGTCCTGTGATAAGCAGGCTCGCGCAGAGCAGCGTGACATCGGGAATCCCGGCCTTTGTCGGCACAACCAGCATCGCCATGACGAAGAGCCACGCAGCCGTGGCGCCAAGCCCGGTCAGAAGCACGCGGCGATCGCCCCAGCGATCGGTGAGCAGGCCCCATGGCAGTTCGCTGAGTGCAACCCCCAGCCCGAGAAGGCCGAGTGCCAGACCGAGTTCGGCGTTGGCCAAATGATACCCCTGGCGCAGCACGACCGCCGTTGCCGGTATGCCGGCGAAGGTGGCAGAGAAGCTGGCATTGGCGGCAACGCCCATGCCGAGAACTTTCCAGCGATGGCCGGGCTTGAATGCCTTCCCGGCGGAGCCGGCAGCCGTGTCTTTCAAAAGTCCCGGCGACTGTCGATCGGTGCAATTGACGATAGCGGACATGATTTGTTTCCCGTGCTTGGCCAGCGGCCTGGGCCTTGACGGTCTGTCTCTAGCGCCGTAGTTTCATCCTTAAAATCAGGAAGTTTTAAACAAACTATCCTGAAAATCGGGATTATCTATGCGACGCGTGACATTCGACCTCGACGTCCTCCGCAGTTTCGTCACCGGCATGGAGCTGGGCAGCTTCGCCAAGGCGGCCGATCGGCTTGGCCGGTCGACGTCGGCGGTCAGTGCGCAATTGAAGAAACTGGAAGAACAGGCGGCGACGCCGATCTTCCGCAAGTCGGGGCGCGGCCTCGCCTTGACCGAGGCCGGCGAGACCATGCTCGGCTATGCGCGCCGGCTGATCGAGCTCAATGACGAAGCGGCATCCGCCATCCACGATGTCGAACTGGAAGGCTGGGCAAGGCTTGGCCTGCAGGAGGATTTCGGCGAGGCGGTGCTGCCTGACGTGCTCGGTCGCTTCGCCCGCGCCCATCCCAAGGTCAAGATCGAAGCCAGGATCGCGCGCAGCCACGAGCTTGCCGAACGGATCCTATCAGGCAATCTCGACATCGCGCTTGCCTGGCACAGCGGAGAGACGCTGCCCTACAGCGAACATGTCGCCGATGTGCAGATGCGCTGGATCGGCCCGGCAAAGCGCATCGAGACCAGCCTGCGCCACGCTGAGCCACTGCCGCTGGTGGCGCTCGAAGCGCCATGCCTTTTGCGCACGGTTGCAACCGAAACGCTCGACCGCGCCGGCCTGTCCTGGCGAATGTCGTTTTCCAGCCCGAGCCTTGGCGGCATCTGGGCGGCCGTTGCGGCGGGGCTGGGGCTGACGATCCGCACCGATATCGGCCTGCCAGCCAGCGTCAGCGCGATGACGCCGGAGATCGCCGGATTGCCGGCGCTGCCTAAGCTGGCGCTATTCCTGTATCGCAAGGACGCTGAAGCCGAGCCAGTGACGGCCCGCCTCGCCGACATATTGCTGGATGGAGCGCGGCAGGCATTGCCTAAAAATGCGCAGGCCAGCGACAGCGGCTTGCGCGACGTGGCGTGATCGCCAGACGGGCGCCGACGCTTAACTGCGTTTCTTGGACCTGCCGGCGAATGGGTTGTCCGAGGTGCGCAGCGCAATGCGGATCGGCACGCCGGGCATGTCGAAGGCTTCGCGCAGGCTGTTGGAGAGATAGCGGACATAGGATTGCGGCATCGCATCGGGACGCGAGCACTGAACGATGAAACCCGGCGGCCGGGTCTTGGCCTGGGTGACGTATTTGACCTTCAGCCGGCGCCCGGCCACGGCGGGCGGCGGGTGGTGCGCCAGGATGCCTTCCAGCCAGCGGTTGAGCTTGCCGGTGGAAACGCGGCTGTTCCACACCTTATGGGTCCTGATGACGGCATCCATCAGCTTGTCGAGGCCGCGGCCGGTCTCGGCCGATACGGGCACGGCCTGAAGGCCCCGCGCCTGCGGCAGCAGCCGTTCCGTCTTCTCGCGCAATTCGGCCAGAAGCTCCTGGGGATGGTCGATCAGGTCCCATTTGTTGAAGGCGATCACCGGCGCGCGACCTTCGCGGATGATCAGGTCGGCGATCTGCAGATCCTGCTTCTCGAAGGGGATGGTGGCGTCGAGCACGATGATGACGATCTCGGCGAATCGGATGGCGCGCAGGCCATCCTGCACCGACATCACTTCCAGCTTTTCGTGGATCCTGGCCTTGCGGCGCATGCCGGCCGTGTCGAACAGTTTCAGGCGGCGGCCATGCCAATCCCAGTCGACGGAGATGGAATCGCGGGTGATGCCGGCTTCCGGTCCGGTCAGCAGCCGTTCTTCGCCGATCAGCGCGTTGATCAACGTCGACTTGCCGGCATTGGGACGGCCGACGACGGCGATGCGCATCGGCTTGGTATCGTCATAGCTGTGCTCGGCATCCGGATCGGCGATATCCTCGCCGATCAGAACCTCGCCGGCAGCGACTTCTTCGTCTTCGCCAGCTTCATTTTCGCCGAAAGCACGCGCTTCGCCGAGCGCTTCGATCACGGCATCGCGCAAATCGGGCATGCCCTGGCCGTGCTCGGCCGAAACCGGGATCGGCTCGCCAAGGCCGAGTTCCCAGGCCTCCAGCATGCCGCCCTGGGCACCTTTCGCCTCAGCCTTGTTGGCGACCAGCACCACGGGCTTGCCGGACTTGCGCACGATCTCGGCGAAGGTCCTGTCGTCGGGCAGCAGGCCGGACTTGGCGTCGATGGTGAAGAAGATCAGGTCCGCCTCGCGGATGGCGATCTCGGTCTGCGCGCGCATGCGGCCCGGCAAGGTCGAGGCGGCGGCATCCTCGAAGCCGGCGGTGTCGATGACGTCGAAATGCAGGTCGTAAAGCTTGGCGGCATGGACGCGGCGGTCGCGGGTGACGCCGGGCGTGTCGTCGACAAGCGCCAGCTTCCTTCCCACCAGCCGATTGAAAAGGGTCGATTTGCCGACGTTAGGTCTGCCGATGATGGCGGCTTTGAAGGTCACGACGCACTGCCCGACCCACGGATCAGCTCGGACATCAACGTTGCGCGCTCGCGGGTGTTGCGAGGGGCGCCGTCATCGGCGGCGATCTGGTCGAACAGCTTTAGCGCGTCCTGGGTCTTGCCTTCCTTCCAGGCAGAAAGGCCGAGGGCCTCGCGCGCCGTATGGCGCAAGGTGTTGGTGTCCGATGTAAGCGCCTCGACACGGCTGGAGACGTCGGCGAAGGAACCGTGGTCGACAAGCAGGAGCGCTGCCCTGAGACGTGCCATGTCGCGAATGCCCTGGGGAATGGCGGTGTCGGCGGCGACATCGTCGAAATCCTTGACGGCGGCGGCGACATCGCCCTTGTCGGCCTTGACGGTTGCGCCGCGCATGCGGGCGAGCAACGGATAGGCGCCGTAGCCATCCGTCTCCAACTGATCGAGCGCGGTCAGCGCTTCATCGTTCTTGCCATCATTGGCAAGCTTCAGCGCCTGCGAGAAGGCATCGCCGGAGCGGTTGGCGCGCGTCTCGTCCCAATAGCGATAGCCGACGAAGGCGGCGGTGCCGAGCACCACGAGGATCGCGAGGACAAGCAAGGCGGGACCGAAGCGGTCCCACAGCGCCTGCGCCTGGTCGCGACGCATCTCGTCGTTGACTTCACGGATAAAACTGTCGTCAGACATCAATCAAAACCATTCCTGCCCGGTCGGGCCTTTGTCAGCCCGCGTTTTAGCGAAATTTTGTCGGCATGGAAGGGGTTCAACCGGAAAATCGCCCATTCCCTAGGGCAAACGGATGTTTGCCCCGGGCAAGCAGCCGAAAAGGCCAATCGCACCAGCGCCACATTTCGAGGATAGCCGGCTTCCAGACGTCTCCCCCCAAAGTGCAGCTCAGAAAAGCGCAGATCAGATTGCCGATGTACCTTCCGTTCCGTTTTGCTACCTTTTCCCTCGCTGCGCTCGCCACTGCCGGGCAGGCTCTGGCCGATCCGCCCGCGCCGCCAAGGCCGGCAAAGCCCAAGCAGGCCGTCATCATCTCGTTCGACAGCGCCCGCGACATTTCGCAGTGGAAGCGTAGCCGGGCACTGGCAGAGCGCACCGGCGCGCACTTCACCTACTTTCTCTCCTGCGTCTTCCTGCTGTCGCCAGAAACACGCATGCAATACAACGCACCCGGCAAAAGCGCCGGCAAATCCAATATCGGCTTTGCCGCCTCGAAACAGGAAGTCACCGAGCGGCTCGAACAGATCGGCCTTGCCGCCTCCGAGGGTCACGACATCGCCGGCCATGGCTGCGGCCATTTCGACGGCAAGGACTGGAGCAAGGCCGATTGGCTGAAAGAGTTCAGTTCGTTCGAACGCATTCTTGAGAACGCCTATGCGATCAACGGCGTTGCGCCCGAACCCCAGGGCTGGCGCAACTTCGCGCGGCATGCGGTGGTCGGCTTTCGCGCCCCGTATCTGTCGGCGAACAAGGCCCTCTACGAGGCGCTGGCGGCGGCCGGCTATCAGTTCGACGCGAGCGGCGTCTCGCAGGGGCCCGCCCGGCCGGTGGCCGGCAACGGCATCATGCAGTTTTCGTTGCCGCAGATTCCGGAAGGACCGAAGTCAAGGCTGGTGATCGCCATGGATTACAATCTCTATGTCAGGCATTCCGGCGGCTTCGAGCAGCCAAGCAAGTCGAACGAGTTCGCGAACCGCACCTATGATGCCTTCCGCGCCGCCTTCGACAAGCAGTATGCGGGCAAGCGCATTCCGCTGGAGCTCGGCTTCCATTTCGCGCTGATGAATGACGGCGCCTATTGGAATGCGCTGGAGCGCTTTGCCGGCGAGGTCTGCGTCAAAGCCGATGTCGAATGCATCAGTTTTCGCGACTATGTCTCGCGGCAAGACGCTGCCCAGAAGCAGGCTTCGGTCGGCGGCTGAGCCGCCAACCCGGTTCGATTTCCAACCTCGGCCTTTAGGCCGGATCTTCAACGCCCTGTTTTGCCAGATAGCGCTGGTCGATGTCCGGCAGCGGCTCGCCGAGCAGGGTCGCCTCGAAGGCGCGCAGGCGTTTGTGGACCGATTGAAGCTCGACGATGGTCGACCAGGAGGTGAGCAGAAACTGCAGCGACCCCGTCACTTTACCGAATGCATTCGAAATCTGGTTCAGCGCGCCGAACGTTATCTTGTGCGCAACCAGCGACGGACCCAGGATCAGCAGCGAGAAAATGTTGTCGGCCTGCAGGTATGTGTAACGGACGACGTTGAAATAAATGTAGTGGAAATAGAGCCTGAAATAATTGTGACGAACGTTCGCGAACAGCTCGGCAGTGGTGGCTGGCTGAGCCCTGTCTGCGTGATCCTCGCCGTAGACGAGTTCCTTGCGATAGGCGGCCTCTACACGCTGGTTGCGGAACTGCAGTCCCGGAAGCTTCAGGCCGGCAATCATGACCGAGATCGTTCCGAACAGACACCAGGCAAGGGCTGCGACCACTAATGGCTGCGGGATCGTGCCGACAATCGGCAACTCGCTGATGTGAGCCTGCAACTGGATCATGACCGGCAGGAATGCGATCAGGGTCATGATCGACTGGACGAAGCTGGAGCCGAGATCCTCCATGATCTGCGAGAACCGCATCGTGTCTTCCTGGATACGCTGCGAAGCACCCTCGATATGTCGAAGCCTACCCCAGTTCTCGACAAAATAGTTATTCATCGCCGTGCGCCAGCGGAAGATCCAGTGGCTGACGATGAAGGCATTGACCACCTGCACATTCATGCCGACCAACGCGAGCCACGAAAAATCTGCCAATCCGATATAAAATTCACCGTTCGTCGACTTTCCTGTCCCCGACATCAATCCCTGCACATAGTCGAAGAAAGGCCCGTACCAGGCATTGACGGCGACACTGACCTGCACATTGAAATAGATGAAGAACAGGATGACTGCGGTCATCAGGATCGACCAGCGCTGCCAGGGATGTGGCGAATACCAGCTCCAAAACGCATAGAAGACGGCCACGCAAAACGCGAAATAGAGATAAAACCATAGAAACGGCGGCGACATGAGAATGGCGATGCCGATAATGGGTGGCGCGTCAGCGGCAGCCGGCGGCAGTCCGAAAACCGCGCCCAATTGTTCACCACCGAAAAACCAGAACAGGATCGCCGCAAGGCTCCAGGCGGCGGCCGAAGTGAAGAAGAGCTTCGGCTGCGGGAAAAATGATACGAACACTGTGACGAATTCCTCGATCTAGGCGCAAATCAGCTGACTACGGCGGGCATAAAGTCACACATTAGCTGGAAAGAAAATGCCCGTGCCCGATGCCCGCACCGAGCAACCCCACAATCATGGCGATTTTGGCGCAGCCGACCATGTGAGGCCGCCGGAGACGACCAGCATGATGGCGGCGGCGATCGAGGCGAGGAAGAAATCGCCGGACATTTGCGCCAGCAGCCCGGCGGCGATGGGGCCGATGATCTGGCCTACGCCGAACACAGCCGTCATCAGGGCAAAGATCCGCCGCGGCGCCCGCGGTGCAAGCTGTCTGGCAGCCTGGAGGCCAAATGCGGTGATGGCTATGAAGGTGCCGCCGAGCAGCACGCCGCCGAGCAGCGGCCCGGTACGTCCGCCGATGGCGACGCTGGCGGTGACGCCGACGACCTCGATGAAGCATGCCAGCGCATAGGCGGCATAGAGGCCGGTCCGAGCGGCGATCTTCTGCCAGAGCCAGGTCGAGGGAAAGCCGGCAAGACCGGCGACCATCCAGACCATGGTCTCGAAGACGCGGCTGCCGCCGCCTTGCCGGACGATGGCGACCAGGAATGTCGCCGTCACCACGTAGCCGAAGCCGAACAGGCCGTAGGCAATGATGACCTTGATCAATGACCGGTCCATCTGCAATGCCGGCTCGCGGGCGACTTCGCCATTGGTGAGCGGACCCTCGTCGACCATCAGCGCCACGAGTACGAAACCGCAAGCCGAGATTGCCGCCGACCACAACCAGCCCGCCGCCCAGCCGGCATGTTCGGTGACCAGCACCGCCATCATCGCCGCGGAGATTGCGATGCCGAGGCCAACGCCGCCGAAGTGCCACGCCTGCAGGTCGCCGCGGCCGGCAGCCGCGATATGGCTGAAAACGATGCTGGCCATGAACACCATGACGAAGGCGCTGGCCAGGCCGGCCAGAAAGCGGACAACGAGAAAGGCGGCCATCATATCGGTCAGCCCCATCAGCGCGGCCAGGACCACACTGGCGCCGAGCCCCACCAACATCAGCTGGCGTTCGCGCCCATGCGCCCAGCCACCCGCCGCCGCCAATGCGCCAATGAGATAGCCGAGATAGTTGGCGGAGGCGATCCATCCGGCATCGGCCGGCGACAGATGCAGTTCCTGCATCATGCCGGGCAGGATCGGTGTGTAGACAAAGCGGCCGATGCCCATGGCAACGGCCATGGCAATCATGCCGGCGAAGGTAAAACGGAGCGCTGTCGAGGTGGCTGATGTCATTGCAGCGCACAATAATTGCCGTGATCGCTGAAACAATCCGCCATCCGTTAGGCCAGTGCGACCCTCGCCTCGACTTTCCTCAAGCCGGACCGCTTGGCGCCCGCTCAGCAGCGCCCACCGAAACCGGTTCGCAATGAAGCGGTTTCATGCACGGTTCGCCGCGCCGTCAGCCTGAACGGCACGTCGCCAAGTTCGCGCTCCGACATGGCGTTCAGCACGGGATGCGAAAGCGGATCGGCCAGCCATCCCTGCGCCTCGCTCTCGCGGCGGGGCCCATATGCCGAACCTGCAGCGAAAAACACCTTCAGCGACGACGACAAGATCCTTAGCATTTTTGGCTCCGCGGGTCTGTCTTCCCTTGCATAAAATCTGCCGTTTCGACGGGTGTTTCAATTGAGATTTCGGCCGGGCCGGTTTAGAAAATCTCAATGACCATGCTCAACCGCGTCCATCTCAACGGCCTCCGCGCCGTCGAAACCGTTGCCCGTCTTGGATCTCTGGCGGCCGCCGCTAGTGAACTCAACGTGTCCGTCAGCGCCGTCAGCCAGCAGATAAGCCGTACCGAGAAGCAACTCGGCCAGACGCTGTTCGAGCGAACGGCGAGCGGTCTCGTGCTGACCGAATTCGGCGCCCTCTTCGCGCCCCGCCTTGGTGCTGGATTTCGCGAGCTTGCCCACGCCGTGGCGCTGGCGGACGAAGCCACGCAATGCACCCTGGTGGTTTCGGTGGCGCCGGCCTTTGCCTCAAAATGGCTGCTGCCGCGACTGTCGCGTCACTTCGCCCGGCATCCCAACGTGCTGTTGCGCATCGACGCTTCGGTGCGGCTGGCCGATCTCGATCATTCCGACATCGACATCGCCATCCGGCTTGGTGACGGCAAGTGGCCGGGCGGACGCAAGGAACTGCTCCTGGCGCAGGAAGTCTTCCCGGTCTGCGCGCCGGCGATCGCCAGAAAACTGAGGTCGATCGAGGACCTTGCCCAGACCTGCGCGATCACCGACGAGCGGGCGATGATCAGTTGGGACAGTTGGTTCGAGACGGCCGGTGTCCCGCCGGTCACCTTCTTGAAGGGCGCGCGTTTCACCGACCCGATGCTGTGCCTGGAATCGGCGATTGCCGGCCATGGCGTGATGCTGGGCTGGCAACTGCTCACCGCCGATGCGCTCGCCGATGGCCGGCTGGTGGCGCCTTTCGGAATCCGCGCCCAGAGCGGCCTCGGTTATTGGCTGGTGACCTCCTCTGCCAAGACCGAAAGCCGCAAGGTCCGGGACTTCAAGGCCTGGATCAAGGAAGAGATCGAGGCGACCATGGAGCAGTTCGGGTCTACGACCACGGGCGCTACCGGCGCGATCGCGGTGGAAACGACCGTGGCACCGGTCTATGTAAAGTCGGATATCAAACTACGACAGGCAGGATCATGACCACACATTCGCGCGGCGTTTCCGCATCGATCGACCCGGTGAAGCTCGACAGGCTGGCGGAGGTCGCCATCAAGATTGGGCTGCAACTGCAGCCGGGACAGGATCTGGTGGTGACATCGTCGATCGCGGCATTGCCGCTGACCAGGCGGATCGTCGAGCATGCGTACAAGGCCGGCGCCGGACTGGTGACGCCGATCTTCAACGACGACGAGATGACGCTGGCGCGCTATCGCTTTGGCGCCGATGCGAGCTTCGACCGCGCCGCCGGCTGGCTCTACGAAGGCATGGCGAAAGCCTTTGCCGACAATGCGGCCAGGCTTGCCGTGCGCGGCGAGGATCCGTCGCTTTTGTCGGCACAGGACCCGGCGAAAGTGGCGCGCGCCAACAAGGCCAATTCGATGGCCTATCAGCCGGCGCTGGAGAAGATCACCGGCTTCGACATCAACTGGAACATCGTCGCCTATCCGGACCTCGCCTGGGCCAGGCAGGTGTTCCCCGGCGATGCCGACGATGTTGCGGTGGTGAAGCTCGCCGATGCCATCTTCGCCGCTTCGCGGGTGGATGTGGAGGATCCGATCGGCAACTGGAAGGCGCACAACGCAGCGCTTCGCAGCCGGACCGAATGGCTCAACCGCCATAATTTCCATGCGCTGCACTTCACCGGGCCGGGTACCGACCTGACCGTCGGGCTGGCGGACGGCCATGAATGGATGGGCGGCGCTTCGACCGCCAAGAACGGCATCACCTGCAATCCCAACATCCCGACCGAAGAGGTCTTCACCACGCCGCATGCAAGGCGCGTCGAGGGCCATGTTAGGTCGACCAAGCCGCTGTCCTATCAGGGCACGCTGATCGACGATATATCGGTGCGCTTCGAAGAAGGCAGGATCGTCGAGGCCAAGGCTTCGAAGGGCGAGGACGTGCTTAAGAAGGTGCTCGACACCGATGAGGGCGCGCGCCGTCTCGGCGAGGTGGCGTTGGTGCCGCATTCCTCGCCGATTTCGGCGAGCGGGCTGTTGTTCTTCAACACGCTGTTCGACGAGAACGCCGCCTGTCACATCGCCCTCGGCCAGTGCTATTCGAAGTGCTTCGTCGACGGCGCCTCGCTCAGCCAGGACGAGATCGCCGCACGTGGCGGCAACAAGAGTTTCATCCACATCGACTGGATGATCGGTTCGGACAAGATCGATATCGATGGCGTCCACAAGGACGGCGCCCGCGTGCCCGTCATGCGCAAGGGCGAGTGGGCCTGACCGGTTTGCGGAGGGTCCGATGGCCTTCGATCTGGCGGTCAAGCGGATCTACGAACCACCCGCGCCCGACGATGGGCAGCGGGTTCTGGTCGACCGAATCTGGCCACGTGGCGTCAGCAAGCAAGACGCGGCGCTGACGCTGTGGCTGAAGGAGATCGCGCCGAGCGATGATTTGCGCAAATGGTTCGGCCATGAGGCGTCGCGCTGGGCTGAGTTTCGGAAGCGGTATCGCGCTGAGCTGGATGGAAACGGCGAGGCAGTGGACAAATTGCGCGGCCTGCTTCGCCACGGCAAGGTGACGCTGCTCTATGGCGCGCATGACGAGGCCCACAACAATGCGTTGGCGCTGGCGGCGTATCTCAGAAAGACGGATTGAAGGGCGCCCACAATCTGCAAGGTCGGCGATTGGCCAATCTCCCCCCTTGCGGGGGAGATGCCCGGCAGGGCAGAGGGGGTGCTGTCCCACCGACCTGGCAACCACTCCCGGCAAGATGCTTCGACAGCTTTGCATCAGAATAATTTCTTCAAGGATGGCGATCCTTCGCACCCCCCTCTGGCCTGCCGGCCATCTCCCCCGCAAGGGGGAGATTGGCAGCTTCGCAGTTCCGTTGGCTCTACTTTTCGCCTACCGCCTGCTCATAAACATCCGGCTTGAAGCCGACGAGGACGCGCTCGCCGACCTCCAGCACCGGCCGCTTGATCATGGTCGGCTTGGCCAGCATCAACGCCTTGGCCTTCTTTTCATCCAGACCCTGCTTGTCCTTGTCAGCCAGTTCGCGGAACGTCGTGCTTGCCTTGTTGAGCAGCTTTTCCCAGCCGACCTTGCCAACCCAGCCGTCGAGCCGCTTGGCGTCCAGCCCCTCTGCCCTGAAATCGTGAAACCGGTAGGCAACGTCATGGCCCTCCAGCCAGACGCGCGCCTTCTTGACGGTGTCGCAGGTGGTGATGCCGTAGATGGTGATCGTCAAAACAGTGGCCGCCCTTCGGATTCGAATCTGATCGCAGACTAAGGACGCTCAGCGCACTTTGCCAGCGGCCGCATCGGTGCCCCGGCGGACTGTTCCGGACGCGCATGCAGTCGCGAGACCGCAATGAGGTCAACGACCGCCATTGCTGCTTTCTCGAAATCGTGCCGAACGAGCGGCTGGTTTGGCGTATGTGAAGACGATCTGAACCTCGCACGTGGCGGCCAAGACATCGTCTTGACCGCCACCCTGATCTCCACCCAACTGCGAAGGGAGCAAGCTCCCTAAAGCCGCTCCGGCCTCAATAGTAGAAGCGCTCTTCGGCAATCTTGCCGTTCTTGACCGTGTACAGGCCAACTTCGTCCATGGTGACACGCTCGCCGGTAGCCTTGGGCGTTATGTCGAACTTGAAGCGCACCGCGAACTGGTCGCCGTTGACATAGGGCCCCTCGACCGAGCCGCCATGCACTTCATTGTTCTCCTGCCACCACTGGCCCTTCTGCCTGAGAGCCTCCTTGCCACGGGCGATGGCCATCGGCCCCTCCATGGCTTCGAGGCTGACGATATCGTCGGCATTGTATTTTTCGGCGGCCGCTTCGTGTTCGCCCTGCTTGAGCAGTTCGGTGAAATCCTTGGCAATTTCCGCGATGGTCATTTGTGTTCCTCCTGTTCCGACGCATTGCAAATAGGGGACAGGTTGCTGGCTTGCCATCGTCTGGCCGGTCGTAGCTGACACGTCACGTCAGGATGATATCGCGGGACCGGATCCCCGCACATTCGGTTGCGGACACGAGCCATTTCCGCGATCCTAGGTAAATGTGCAACCTCTACAACATCACCACAACGCAAGAGGCGGTCCGCCAATGGACACGCACACTGCGCGACGTCATCGGCAACCTTGAACCTTCGGTCGACATCTATCCAAATCAGGCCGGCCCGGTTGTTCGCAATACGCCAGACGGGACGCGTGAGCTGGCGAAACTGCTTTGGGGTTTGCCAACGCCGCCAGAGCGCATGAAAGCTAGGGCCGACTACGGCACCACGAACGTTCGCAATCCGCAATATTCGCACTGGCAACAGTTTGTCGGCGTCGAGCATCGATGCGTCGTGCCCGTGACCAGCTTTGCAGAACCCAGCCCCACACCGAACGACAAGGACCCGGAAACAGGAATCCAGCGCAATTATTGGTTTGCCCGAGACCAAAGCCGACCTTTGTTTTTCTTCGCCGGTTTTTGGACCAGTTGGCATGGCGTGCGGAAAGTCAAGGATGGTCCTGGTGACTTCGAGTTGTATGCCTTCATGACAACCAGGCCTAATGCGCTCATCGCGCCGATCCATGAGAAGGCCATGCCGGTGATCCTGACGACGTCGGAAGAGACCGAGGCCTGGCTGACAGCGCCATGGTCAGAAGCACGGCATTTGCAGCGGACTGCGCTCGACGACGCGTTGGTGATCGTCGAGAAACCAGCCACACAGATCAAGTTCCCGCAGCACGTGCCAGCCCAGGGATCACTTTTCTAAGTTGCAGAATCGCCGTGTCAGCCCCTTCTCAACCCTCGTCTCGCCAGATCACCCGGCGAACCATGCGGATCTCGACAAGGCGCCTGACATGAATTTTCAATCGTTCAGCAGCACTCGGAAGGATGATGTCGGCGTCAAGCTCGCGTAGTTTGCAGCGTTCACACCGCATATGCCGTTCCACATCCCAAAAGGGAATGTCACCGACCAGCTTTGCGAGGTCGCCGGGCAGGTAGTGCCGAGTGATGTTGCAGTTCCGGCATCGGACGCGAACGAGTTGCCCGACGTCGTGCGCCAGGCACAGGGTTTGCACATTTCGGCGCGGTCGGCTGCTAGGTTCCGGCATCGATCAGATTTAGGAATATATTCCATGGCAGTCAAATCATACTTAATTTCATGTTCTTGTTTGTTCACGACCGGCAGGAGGGTCCCAGATAGGCCAGGCCAACCGCCGACCCGAACTTGGCCCTCAACCCACCAAGCCCCATACCCGATGATGTCCATGACCTCGAGAAAATCATGGGTCGCCCAGTCGTCACATTTGCGGCCATGGACTGCTTGTGGCCCAAACGGCGCGAATGTGTGCTCCGATTGTTACGTCGATGAGCCTAGCCCGGCAGCACTGGGCAGTTGGCGCCACGGCGCAGGCTGATATGCGCGACGTCGCCGACGCTGAATTGAAAACCCTCGGCCTGGCGCGGCGCGTCGATAACGACAGGTGCGCCCTGCCCGAGTTCGGCATGCAGGCGCAGCGTGCGACCGTGAAAGACGATGCTGTTGACACGCGCCGGCGCCGTGCCGATCGCGGCCTCGGTGGCCGCCAGCAGATCCTCCGGCCGCACGCCGACGGTGCGCATGGCCCCTTCAGCGGGAGCCTCGCCTGTTTCGGAGGTGGCTTCCAGCGGCAGAGCGCCGGCGGCGAAATGCAGGCGATCGCCGTCGCGACCAATGAAACGCGACCGCAGCAGGTTCATCGTGCCGATGAAGCTGGCGACGAAGGTGGTGGCGGGCCGGTCGTAGAGTGTGGCGGGCGGTGCGATCTGCTCGATGCGGCCCTTGTTCATGACGACGATGCGATCCGAGATCGACAGCGCTTCGGTCTGGTCGTGGGTGACCATGACGAAGGTGGTGCCGAGCCGCGACTGCAACCGCTTCAGTTCGACCTGCATCTGCTCACGCAGATGCGCGTCGAGCGCCGACAGCGGCTCGTCGAGCAACAGCACGCGCGGTTCACAGACAATGGCGCGGGCGAGCGCGACGCGCTGGCGCTGGCCGCCCGACAGTTCGGAGACGCGGGCGCCGATCTTGTCGGCGAGGCCGACCATGTCGAGCGCTTCGCCGACGCGTTTTGCCTGTTGGCTGCCTGAAAGTCTGCGCAGCGACAGGCCGAAGCCGACATTTTCTTCAACGTTCATGTGCGGAAACAGCGCGTAATCCTGGAACACGGTGTTGACCGGCCGGTCGTAGGGCCGCAGCGCCGTGATGTCGCGGCCATCGAGCACCACCTTGCCGCTCGACGGGCTTTCGAAGCCGGCGATGACGCGCAGGCTGGTGGTCTTGCCACAGCCGGACGGGCCGAGCAGCGTGATGAACTCGCCGCTGACAATGTCGAGGTCGACGGCGTCGAGCCCGACGATGCCGCCGGGAAAGATCTTCGAGACCGCCTGCAGCCGGACGAGGAGATCAGGCGCCATCGCGGACCTCGGACGGCTTCGTGGTGTTGACCCAGAGGATCTGGCAGCGCTCGGCGCCCGGATTGTGGAAGGCGTGCAAAAGCGTGCTCCTGAAGGCAAAACTGTCGCCCGCCTTCAGCACGTATCTTGTCGCATCCACCACCAGTTCGACCTCGCCCGACAGGACGAAGCCGAACTCATGGCCGGCATGGGCATAGGCCTCGGCCGTGCCGCCGCCGGCTTCCACCGTCACCAGCATGCCGGTCAGCGTCGCGCCAGGCGGCGACAGCAGCGCCTTGGCAATGCCTTCCGACTTGACCGGGATCTGCCGCCGGCTGCCGGCGCGCACACAATAGAGATCGTTGGCGGCATCGTTGCCGTCGGCGATCAGCGCCGACGGCTCGATGTCGAGGGCGGCGGCGAGCGGCCAGATCACCTTGACGCGCAGCGAGGACATGCCGCGCTCGATCTGGCTCAGTGCCCCGATCGACACGCCTGCCCTGGCGGCAAGATCGGCCAGCGACAGCTTGCGCTCGAGCCGCAGCGCCCGCACCCGCCGGCCGACCCGCACATCGGCATCGTCCTTCGGCTTCTCAGCCGCTTCGTCCAGCATGTACATAGATCTGTCCTTGTTGTGGTCACTTCACTGGCGCGGTGCTTCGCGGTTCTGCCTTCTCCCCTTGTGGGAGAAGGTGGATCGGCGCGCAGCGCCGAGACGGATGAGGGGTGTTGGCCGGAGCGCCGCCAGTGCCAAGCTGGAGCACCCCTCATCCGTCGCCTTCGGCGACACCTTCTCCCACAAGGGGAGAAGGGAAGGCCAGAGTCACCCGCCGGCCTTCACCTTCTCGAACATCTTGGCCAGCTCGTCATTCTGTTTCATCGGGCCGGTGAAGATGGTGGTCTTCAGCATCACTTCCGGGTCGGATGGCAGTTGCAATTTTTCCAGTTCCTCCTTCGGCACGGTGGCGAAGGCGGAACCCAGCGAGCTGCCATAGCCATAGGACTCGATCAGATATTTGCCGGAATCGGCGTCCAGCCGGCTGTTGATGAAATCATAGGCGAGATCGACATTCTTGGCGTCCTTGAGCATGACGAAACCGCAGGCCCAGGTCAGCATGCCCTCCTTCGGCTTCATGAACTCGACCGGCACGCCCTGCTTCTTCAGCGAGGTGGCCGACGCGTTCCAGGTCATGGCGGCGACCAGCTGACCGCTGGCCAGCGCCTGTTCGACCGAGGTCATGTCGGTTGTGTAGCTGGAAAGCAGCGGGCGTTGCTCGCGCAGCTTCTCGGCGACCTTGTCCATCTCGGCAGGCGTCATGTCGAACGGATTGACGCCGGCCAGAAGTGCGGCAACGATCGGCGTGTCGTGCACCGCGTCGATGGTCGCCATGCGGCCGGCATACTGCTTGTCCCACAGGAGGTTCCAGCTCGCCTCCGGATTCTTCACCAGATCGGTGCGGTAGAGGATCGAGGTGTTGCCCCAGTCCCACGGCACCATCCAGACCTTGCCGTCACCGGCCTGCAGGTCGGGCAGGTTCTTGAACACCGGGAAGATCGAATCCCAGTTCTTGATGCGCTTGGTGTCGATCGGCTGCAGCAGGCCTTCCTTGTTCCAGCGCGCCACCTTGTCATAGCAAGGGTGCGCAATATCGGGGCGGAAGCCGGCCTTGACCTTGGTGAACGCGTCGTCGTCGTCGCCGAAGATCGAGGCCTCGACGCCGTCGGGGTGCGCAACCAGGAAGCTCTTGTTGAAATCGGGCAGCTCGTAGCCCGACCAGGTGAAATATTGCAGCTTGTCGCCAGCGAAAGCGACCGTGGACGACAGCGCCAATGCCAGGGCGGCAAGACCGGCCCGGACAGTCTTTCCAGATATCAGGTCGCCAGATTTCAGGTCGCTAGATTTCAGGTCGAATGCCATTGCAGTTCTCCTCTCTTGGTTTGTTTTGGTTGCAGTGGAACGGCGGGCGCCGCTGCGGCCAGGCCGCGATGGCGTAGGATTTCGGCTGCTGCCGCGATGACGAAGGACACCGCCAGGATCGACGTGCCCAGCGCCATGACCGTCGGCAGCGATTTGGGGAACCTGAGCTGGCTCCAGATGTAGAGCGGCAGCGTCGGCTCGGTGCCGGCCAGGAAGAAGACGACGATGAATTCGTCGAAGGAGATCAGGAAGGCCAGCATGAAGGCCGAGACGATGGCCGGCAGGCTGAGCGGCAGCATGACTCGCCGGAACGTCGTCCAGTCTGAAGCGCCGAGATCGAGAGCCGCCTCGCGAATGGTTTTCGGGATGGCTGCGAAGCGGCTGCGCATGATCACCACCGTCGTTGGCAGCGCCACCAGGATGTGGCCGAGAACGATGGCAACGCGCGATGGCCCGAGGCCGATGAGGTTGATGAGGATGAGCAGCGATATGCCGACGATGACGCCGGGGATCAGGATCGGCAGTCGGGCAATGCCGCTAATGGTGACGGCCAGCGGCGAGCGGCCATAGAGGTCCATATAGGATACGGTGATGCCGCACAGCGTAGCCCCCGTGGCGGCAATGACGCCGATGACGAGGCTGTTCAGGAGCGCACTGGTCAGTGCCGAATTGCCGAACAAAGTCGCGTACCATTGCAAGGTCAAGCCTTGCAGCGGAAACGCCGCCTGGATCGAGTTGTTGAAGGAAAACAGCGGGATCAGCAACACCGGCAGATAGAGAAAGACCAGGTAGGCGATGACGTAGGCGCCAAGCCAGCGGCCGTCTCGCTGCGTGCGCGTGGTTCTCATGTGCGGCTGCCAAATCTGCGGTCGGCGAAGCGCGCGACCAGCACCACGCAGAGGATGACCAGCATGACGGCGACGGAGAGTGCCGCGCCAAACGGCCAGTCATTGGCCTTGCCGAATTGCGCCTGGATCAGCGTGCCGATCATGGTGCTGGCCGGACCGCCGACGAGTGCCGGCGTGACATAGTCGCCGACCGTCGGCACGAAGACGACAAGGGCTGCCGCCAGCACCCCCGGCATCGAATTGGGCAGCACGACACGGCGGAAAGAGGTGAAGGGCCGCGCGCCGAGATCGGAAGCGGCCTCGATCAGCGATTTCGGGATCGTGTCCAGCGCCACGTAGATCGGCAGGATGGCGAATGGCGCATAGGCGTGCGCCAGCGTGACGACGACGGCGGCCGGCGTGTTGAGAAAGGCCAATGTCGGCTCGGACCAGATGCCGCTTTCGATCAGCGCCGAGTTTAAAACGCCATTATAGGCCAGCACGATCTTCCAGGCGAAGACGCGCAGGAGATAGCTGGTCCAGAACGGTAGCGTCACCAGGAACAGCAGCAGGCCGCGCCGCCGGCCGGCGTGGAAGGCGAGATAGTAAGCGACGGGATAGGCGGTGACGACCGTGGCCAGCGTGACCAGGCCGGCAATGATCAGCGAGCGCAGTGTGACCGTCCAGTACAGCGGATCGGACACCACGGTGACAAAATTCGCCACGGTGAAATCGGCGCCAAGCAGCGAACCGTCATTGCCGCGGAAGGCGAGGAAAAGCACCAGGCCGAGGGCAAACAGGATCAGCAGGAAGGTGACAAGCGCGCCCGGCAACAGCATGGCGACCCGGAAGCCCGATGACGACCGGGCCTCTGGCGCTGGTGCTGCAACGATGGTCGACATCGACCTGCCTACCGAAATCTTGAAATTGGCTTAGAGTTTTTCATATTCATGAAACTGTCAAGCGGATTCCCAAACCGAACCCCGCTGGAATGAATTGCCGTGGTCAGCGCTCCAGCGCGTCGAGCAGGCGATACCAGGCGATGGTCGCGGCGACGCCGACCTGCCGAAAGGCGTGGAATGGGATCGGCTGGATCGTTGAAAGCGGAAACGGCAATTGCCTCGCGTCGCCACTTTGGAGATAGCCAGCGATACGGCCACCAAGCGCTGTCATCAGGCCGACACCGCGCCCTTGGCAGCCGACCACGGCAAGCAGGCCCTGCTCCGGCTCGTGGATGTGCGGCAGGTGGTCCGGCGTCATCGCCACCCGGCCGAACCAGCGCTTCTCGATAGCGATTTCGGACAGCATGGGGTAGAGCCGCCGCAGCGCCCGCTCAAGATGTGCCCAGTCACTGGTGCTCGTCGGCAAGGCCATGCGGCCACGCCCGCCAAGCACCAGCCGTCCGTCGGCGCTCTTGCGGTAGTAGACGAGAATGCGCCTGGAGTCCGACACCGCCTGCCCCTCAGGCAGGATCGTGGCTGAAAAGTCGGGTGGCAATCGCGCTGTCGCGATCTGGAACGAATGCAACGGCACGATCGTCTCGGCGAGGCCGGGGACCAGACCATCCGTATAGGCATTGGTCGCCAGCACGACCGCTTTTGCCTGCAATTGCACCCCGTCCTCGGTTGAGATCCGCCAAACGCCGGCGCTCCCCTTCAACCGGACCACCTTCTGACGTTCGGCGATTTTCGCGCCCGCTGCTGCGGCAATACGTGCCAGTTCCGATGTGTAAGCAAGCGGATCGATGACGCCTGCACGGCGATCGAGCCAGCCGCCGAGATAGCCCTGCGCGCCGGTCATCGCCCTGATCTCCGTCGCGCTCAAAAGCCTGACATCTGCACCGCGCGCCCGCCACTGCCGGTCACGGTTTGCCGCGGCCTTCAGCGCAACCTCGGTGTGCGCCGCCTGGATCCAGCCATTGCGAACGAACGGCACCGCCAATTTTTCGCCGCGGATCAACTCGAAGACGGAATCGGCGGTCGAGGCGGCGAAATCGACGAGAGTTTCGCCCCGCTCCGGGCCAAAATGCGCCAGCAACCATTCCGGATCATATTTCAGGCCGGGAATGACCTGGCCGCCATTCAGTCCTGATGCACCTTGGCCGATTTCGCCGGCCTCAAGCACCTGCACGGACAGGCCAAGGCGGGCAGCATGCAAGCCAGTCGACAGCCCCATGATCCCACCGCCGACAACGACGACGTCGGCACGTTCGCCGCTGGGAAAAAGTGATTGAAACGTCGAGGCCGCTTGCGACTTGCGCCAGATCGGATCGGAGAATGGTGCCGGCAAGAGGTTCACCTGAATGCGCTACGTCAGGTGAAAATCCTAGTCAGGATTTCACAGTTTTGAAAGAGCATTCCCAACTTTTGCCTCTGGACCAACGCCAGCAGACCTGTCGGACAATTGCAGTCCCAAGACGGGATAGACCTTTGACCGGAATCCGGTGAAAGTGCCGCCCCAATCCAGTCAGCCGCACTGCCGATCATTTCAGAGGACCGAATACCATGACGAACCAGACGCACCTGCCCACCGAGGGGCTTTTTGTCGGCCGCGTCAGCAGCGCCTCGCATCCGCTGGTGGTCACGGTGCGCGACGGCACGGTCTTCGACATCACGTCGCGTGCGGCGCCAACCATGCGCGACCTTTGCGAGTTGGACGACCCGGCAGGGCACGTCCGCTCGGCCAAGGGCAAACCGATCGGATCGCTCGATGACATCGCCGCCAACAGTTTTGAAACCAGGCGCGATCCGGCAAAGCCGTATTTGCTCTCCCCAGTCGACCTGCAGGCAGTAAAGGCCTCGGGCGTCACCTTTGTCGTCAGCCTGCTGGAACGGGTGATCGAGGAACAGGCGCGCGGCTCGGCGGAAAAGGCGGACGCCATCCGCGCCGACATTGCCGGACTGATCGGCCACGATCTGTCGAAACTAAAGCCCGGTTCGCCCGAAGCGATGGAGATCAAGGCCAAGCTCATCGCGCGCGGCGCCTGGTCGCAATATCTGGAAGTGGGCATAGGCCCCGATGCCGAGATCTTCACCAAGTGCCAGCCGATGGCCTCGGTTGGCTTCGGCGCCGATGTCGGCCTGCACCCGGTGTCGACCTGGAACAATCCGGAGCCAGAGATCGCCATGATCGCCGCCAGCAGCGGCAGGATCGTCGGCGCCACCATCGGCAACGACGTCAATCTGCGCGACGTCGAAGGGCGTTCGGCGCTGCTGCTCGGCAAGGCCAAGGACAACAATGCCTCGGCCGCGCTCGGTCCCTTCATCCGCCTGTTCGACGACAAATTCTCGATCGACGACGTCAAGCGGGCCGTCGTGCGCCTAAAGGTCGAGGGCGAGGATGGGTTCTCGCTGGAGGGAGCGAGCTCGATGGCCGAGATCAGCCGCTCGCCGGAAGAGCTGGTGGCCGCCGCCATGGGGCCGCACCATCAGTATCCGGACGGGCTGGCGCTCTATCTCGGCACCATGTTCGTGCCGTCGAAGGATCGCGGCGAAAAGGGCAAGGGTTTTACCCACAAGGTCGGCGATATCGTCACCATCTCGTCGGAAAAATTCGGCGCGCTGGTCAACAGGGTGCGGCTGTCGCCCGATTGCCCGCACTGGACCTACGGCGCCAGCCATCTGATGCGGGAACTGGCGAAGGCCAATCTTATCTAGCATCTTTGGACACCCAGCCAGGTGCGGTAGTTGACGCTGGTCCGGATAGTGGCGCCGGCGTCATCCTCGTCAGTGCTGGTTGCGCTATCGCGGGTCGGGCAAACAGGACGACCCGTTGGAGCTCAGCTCGACGCCGGTTATCCGACAGTCTGAAAAATCACTTCAACTGATGCGATCTGATGGGAGCGCTGATGGCGCCCCGTCAGGCGCCAACTACATCTGCAGATGGAGGCTTGCCATCCGCCGAAAAAGGGAATGCTCTGGCGGCGCTGGCAAAGACGCAATCCGGCGGTCGCCGGAACAAGGGACGGATTGAGAACTGACCATCGACAAACGGGAGGAAATCAAATGCTGACACGGCTAAGACTTGTCCTATACGGCCTGTTGGTGGCGCTGACGATTGTTCCGGCAGCGGCACAGGCCAAGACATTCTACTGGATTTCGCATGGCGGCCCGGCCGATCCGGTCTGGACCTACTTCCTGGCCGGCGCCAAGCAATGGGCCAAGGACACCGGCAACACCGTCAACACCTCGTTCCACAATGGCGATGTCGCCTCGCAGCAGGAAGCGGTTCGCGCCGCCCTCTCCGCCAAGGCCGATGGCATCGTCACCACGAGCCCCGATCCGGGCAGCCTGGTAGAGATCGTCAAGGAAGCGCGTGCGGCGAAAGTGCCGATCATCAATTTCAACACGCCGGACCCGAAAGCGGACTTCAACGCGTATGTCGGCGGCGACAATGTCACCTTCGGCAAGCACTGGGCACAATACCTGGTCGACAAGGGGCTGGTGAAGAAGGGCGACTTCGTCTGGATGCCTGTCGAGGTCCCCGGCGCCACCTATGGCGTCCAGGAAGAAGAAGGCATCAAGAGCGTCTTCGGGCCGCTCGGCATCACCTATGAAATCACCGAAGCCACGCTCGACCAGGCTGAAGTGATCAACCGCATGGTCGACTACCTCACAGCCAACAAAGCCAAGGTCAAGGCGATCATCGGCCTCGGCGATCTCGTCACCGGCTCGATCAAGCGGGTGTTCGACCAGGTCGGCATCAAGCCGGGCGAAATCCCGGTCGTCGGCTGGGGCAACTCGCTCGACACCACCCAGGAAGTGCTGAACGGCTACGTCAATGCCGGCCAGTGGCAGGATCCGCAGGCGACCAGCTATGTCGCACTCTCGCTCGCCAATATGGCCGCGAGCGGCATTCCTCCGGGCTTCAACGTCATCACCGGCGCGCTCTACGAGAAGGACACCGCGCAGGTCTACGACAACATCCTGTCCGGCAAGTAATATCCCGTGCCCAAACAGTCGCGATCGCCTCGGTGGTCGCGACTGGCTTCCTATTTTCGCCGAGCCGTTCACGCACGGATATGCAGGGCTCAGCCTTTCCACCCATATCGCGGGTTGCTCGTGGAAAATCGTTCGTTCATCCAACACTTCGTCGCACGGCCAGAATTCGGCCCCCTCGTGCTGCTCGTCGTCGAGATCGCCGTTTTCTGGGGCATCAACCACGACTTCCTGTCGCCGCAGAACATCTCCAACACGCTTGCCTTCACGGTCGAGCTCGGCCTGATCGCGCTGGCGATGACGCTGTTGATGACCTCGGGCGAATTCGACCTCTCGGTCGGTTCGCTGTTCGGTTTCTCGCCGGTGCTGATGTGGACGCTGTTCAACAGCGGCCTGACATCGCTGGAGGTCGGCTTTGTCGCCGCACTGCTGGTTGCCGGCTTCATCGGGCTGGTCAACGGCTGGTTCGTCACGCAGCTCAAGATCCCGTCCTTCCTGGTGACACTCGGCATGCTTTTGGTGGTACGCGGTACCGCCCTTTTCGTCACCGATGGCTTTCCGCAGCGCACCTGGAGCGCGGAAGGCAGCTGGCTGGCAGAGGCGCTGGTCGGCGATTTCTTCATCGGGCCGTTCCGCATCTACATGTCGCTCTTCTGGTTCATCGCCGCGGCCATCGCGCTCGGCTATGTGCTGACGCAGAGCCGGACCGGCAACTGGATCCAGGCGGCCGGCGGCAATCCCAATGCGGCGCGCGCCCGCGGCGTCAATGTCAGCGGCGTCAAGATCGGCCTGTTCGTGCTGTCGTCGGTCATGGCCTCGCTTGCCGGCGTCATCTCTTCGTTGCGCACCTCGGCTGCCAACCCCAACAGCGGCACCGGCTACGAGCTGGAAGTCATCGCCATGGTGGTGATCGGCGGTACAGCACTCACCGGCGGGCGCGGCACCATCATCGGCACCGTGCTCGGCATCCTGATCCTGCGCGTGATGCGCAACGGCATCGTGCTGATCGGCGTGCCAGGCCTTGCCTACAACATCTTCATCGGCGCGATCATCCTTGGCATGATGGCGCTCCATTCATGGCTGGAACGCCGGCATCAGGCAGGGACTTGAACCATGGCCGAGCCACTGATCCGCATGCAGAACATCCGCAAGTCCTATGGCCGCGTGCAGGCGCTGGTGGATGCCAATTTCCATGTCAACGAACGGGAGATCGTCGGCCTGCTCGGCGACAATGGCGCCGGCAAGTCGACGCTGATCAAGGTGCTTTCGGGCGCCGTTCCCTTGACCAGCGGCGATATCTTCATCCGCGGCCAGAAGGTAAGCCTTCGCAGCACCAGCGACGCCATCGCCCAGGGCATCGAGACGATCTACCAGGACTCGGCACTGGTCACGCAATTGTCGATCGCCCGCAATCTGTTCCTCGGGCGCGAGCCGCTAAAGCCACCGCGCTTCCTCAACCGGATGGACCAGGACGCGATGAACACCGTCGCCCGCGACCTGCTCAAGCAGGTCGGCATCTCCAAGAACATACCGCCGACGACGCCGATCGGCTCGCTGTCGGGCGGCGAGCGCCAGGCGGTGGCGATCGCGCGCGCCATGCATTTCGACAGCGACCTGATCATCCTAGACGAGCCGACCAACAATCTCGGCGTCGCCGAAACACAGGGCGTGCTCAGCTTCGTTCGCAACGCTCGCGATTCCGGTCATTCCTGCATCTTCATCGCGCACAACATCCACCATGTCTTCCAGGTGGTCGACCGCATCGTCGTCATGCGCCGGGGCAAGGTGGTCGCCGACGACATCGACCCGAAGAAGACCAGCGTGTTGGAAGTCGAGCGGATCATCACCGGCATGTCGGACAAGGAAATCCGTGATGCCATTACCGATGGCAAGCCATCGCACTGACTATCTGTGATGGACGGCAATCATCCGTCACCTCAGGTCGCATCGTTCATCTGGCGCGGCCTCGCATCGGCGCATAGGTTGCGGCATGAAAGCCACCGTTTCGGATAACGCCCGCAATCGCGGGCCGGGGATTGCGGCATGAAAGCCACCGTCTCGGATATCGCGCGCAATTGCGGGCTGTCTACCGCAACGGTCGACAGGGTGCTCAACAACCGGCCGGGTGCGAGCGCCGTCAACCGGCAGCGCGTCATGGAGGCGGCCAAGCAGCTCGGCTATCTGCCGGTCGCCGATCAGGTGACGCTGCCTTCGCGGCCCGCGCACCTCGAATTCCTGCTGCCGATCGGCAGCAATGCCTTTATGCGCGATCTTGCCGGGCATATCGAGGATTACGCCGCGCGCCTGCCGCTCGTCGCCTCGTGCCGGATCCACAACCTCGCCGGCATCTCGCCAAACGCGCTGCAGAGTGCCGTAGAAAATCTCTCGCTCAAGGCCAATGGCGTCGGTGTCATCGCCGTCGACCATCCGCGTACGCGCAACATCCTGCGCGACATCGTCGACGCCGGCATGCGCCTGGTGACGCTGGTGTCCGACGTTCCGGCGGCACCGCGCTCGGCCTATGTCGGCATCGACAACCGGGTGGCGGGACGAACGGCGGCGCTGTTGATGGGACGTTTCCTTGGCGGCCGCACCGGCCATCTGGCGATGGTCGTCGGCTCCCGCTCCTATCGCGGCCACGAGGAACGCGAGATGGGTTTTCGCTCAGTGCTCAATGAAGAGTTTCCCAACCTGACGGTGAGCAGCGCAGTCGAGATCAACGACGAGCCTGAGATTAGCTATGCCGAAACCATGAAGGCACTGCGCAACGAACCGGAACTGCTGGGCATCTATTGCGTCGGAGCCGGACATTCGGGCGTTGCAAGGGCGATCCGGGAAGCGAGGCCGAACCGCAAACCGGTGTTCATCTGCCACGACCTCACCAAGGACACACGCGGCCATCTGGTCGACGATCTGCTCGATGTCGTCATCGACCAGAATGCCAGGCTGATCGCGGAACAGTCGGTCATTCGCCTGCTCGGCTCGATTGCCTCCTCGGCGCCCTACCTTACCAGGAAGTTCATCGAACCGCGGTTGATCTTCAGGGAAAACATTCCGGTGCAGTGAGGTGGGCGACAAGGCACAACCCGGATTTGTACGACAATTGACACGGCAAATCTGCACAGCAGCTATGCAGGATTCATTATTGCCGAATCATTGGGCAAATCGTAGTTTTTGGTTGTCGGCCATCTACTCCTCCCAGATGCGATGCCGACGCTGAATGGGGTGCACCTCCTCCCGCACCACATTCGAAATCGAGCCCGCTGCCACCTCCTCCCGGCAGCGGGCTTTTTTTGTTCGGTCCTTGGAAATTTCCGGTGCGCCCGCGTTGGGGCGGCGGTCATCGCCTCGGTCACACGACGGGCAAGACGCCAACAGTCGCGGTTGAGATCAACCGGCGGCGGTGCCCCGGAAGGAAACGATCAACCCTTCGGCCATGCGCACGAACTGCATGCTAGGACCTTCGTTTCCCACGGTCTGCACGCTGACACGCGCGCCCTCGAACAGCAGCGACAGCGTATCGGCGAGTAGTTCGGCCTGACCGATACCCGCATCCCTGCATAGCGTTACAAGGCGCTCACGCTGGGCTTCCTTGAGCTCCTTGATCACCAGCCTGGCCGGATGGTCCGGCTCGGTCAGCTCAGCGGCGGCATTGGCCATGTCGCAGCCACGACCGTCAGCATTGAGCATGGCAGCCGCCTTGCGAACCCAGGCATGCAGCTGGGCAAGCCTGTCACCAGGAAATTCGGCTTCAAATACATCCCACATAGCGCCGGCCTTGGCCGCATTGGCGCGCAGGCATTCGACGATCAGTTCGTCCTTGGATTCGAAGTGACGATAGAGCGTCATCTTGTTCGTGCCGGCAGCTTCGGTGATGGCGTCGACCCCGACGCCCTTGATGCCATGCTTGTGGAACATGTCGCGTGCCGTCTGCAGGATCCGCTCCCGTGGACGAGAGCGCTCCACGACGCCTTCTGTCATCATGATCTCCTTTCGTTTCCAAAAAACCCTCGGCCACCTCTTGACTAGGGTGTTACCGGTCTGTAACTTCCAGAATGTTACTTACTGGTAACACCTCTATCGTCCGTCGTCAATAACAAGGCCGTGAACTGGCCCTGCCAGGCGAAGGCGGATGAAAAACTGCCAATCATGCGGCCTCGGCCGGTGAAGAGATGAAAAACGGTTCGCGAGCATGGGCTGCGAACCGACAGACAAGGAGCCGGCCAATGCCACAGCGCCGCGATCTTACCATAGAGGAAGCCGTCCGGGATCCGATGATCCGGCTGGTCATGAAAGCCGATGGCGTCGATCCGCGCGCCTTCGAAAACATGCTTCGCTCACTCGCCGATGCGCAGCAGCGCGAGGTGCCGTTATTCCGTTCGCAGGATGAGTTTGGTGTCGGGCGCGCTCAAAGGTTGTCCAGGGTTGCCAGTGCCTTCGGCAGGGCAACGGCGGCCGGGGAGGCGTGTGTGTCGTGGTAAACTTTTTCATCCATCGTCCGATCTTCGCCTCAGCGATCGCCATCATCATGGTGCTCGCCGGGACGATTTGTTATTTCCTGCTGCCCGTCTCCCAGTTCCCCGACATCACACCGCCGCAGGTCGTGGTCAGCGCCCATTATCCGGGCGCCAGCGCGCAAGTGGTGGCAGACACGGTAACGACTCCGCTCGAGCAGCAGATCAACGGCGTGCAAGGCATGACCTACATGTCGTCGACGAGCTCCAATGACGGCTCCTCGACCATCACAATCACCTTCGATGTCGGCTATTCGCTGAGCACCGCCGCGGTCGACGTCCAGAACCGCGTCTCGCAGGCGGCCTCGTCGCTGCCGGCGATCGTCAACCAGGGCGGCGTGACGATCAAGAAGCAGAACCCGAACTTCGTCCTCATCGTCAACCTGACCTCGCCGGACAGTTCCGTCGATCCGGTGGCGCTGAGCAACCTTGCCTATCTGCAGGTGGTCGATCCGCTGAAGCGGTTGCCCGGCGTTGGCGACGTGCAGATCTTCGGCGAGCGCCGCTACTCGATGCGCGTCTGGCTCGATCCCGACAAGCTTGCCAATCTCGGCATCACTGCGGTCGACGTGCAAAACGCCATCGCCGAACAGAATGTCCAGGTGGCGGCCGGCAAGATCGGCCAGTCGCCGGCCCCCGCCGGCACCGCCTTCGAGATGCAGGTCAACGCCGTCGGTCGCCTGAGCGATCCCAAGGAATTTGGGGACATCGTCGTGCGCGCCAATACCGGCACCGGCTCGCTGGTTCGGCTGCGCGACGTCGCCCGCATCGAACTCGGAGCGCTGCAATATTCGTCGTCCGCCTTCTTCGGCAAGGATCCGACCGTCGTGCTCGCCGTCTACCAGATGCCGGGTTCCAACGCGCTCGATCTGCAGCAGCGCGTCAAGGACAAGATGCAGGAGCTGTCCGGCCGTTTCCCGAAGGGCGTCTCCTATGCGATGCACTACGACACGACCCGCTTCGTCTCGGCATCGATGCATGACGTGCTGATCACGCTCGGCGAAGCGCTGGTGCTGGTCGTCGCCGTGGTGTTCATCTTCCTGCAAAGCTGGCGCACGACGATCATCCCGACCATCGCCATACCGGTTTCGCTGGTGGCGACGCTGGTCGTCATGGAGATGCTCGGCTTCTCGCTCAACATGCTCTCCCTGCTCGGCATGGTGCTGGCGATCGGCCTCGTCGTCGACGATGCCATCGTCGTGGTCGAGAATGTCGAACGACAGCTGGAGGCCGGGCTCAAACCGCTGGCGGCCACCAAGGCCGCGATGGCCGAAGTCACCGGTCCTATCATCGCCACGACGGCGGTGCTGATGGCCGTGTTCGTCCCTGTTGCCTTCATTCCGGGCGTCTCCGGCAGGCTTTACAATCAGTTCGCGCTGACGGTGGCGATTTCCGTCGGTATCTCCGCCTTCAACTCGCTGACGCTGAGCCCCGCGCTCAGTGCCGCCTTCCTGCGGCATCGCGGCGAGACGCAGTTCGCCCCGTTCCGCTGGTTCAACACAGGCTTCGACAGGCTGTCGCATGCCTATGCGCACGGCGTGCGCATTCTCATCCGCCTGCGCTGGATCATGCTCGGCTTGTTCGCGGCCGGACTGGTCGCCACCTACTTCGTCTGGCAGCGCCTGCCCTCGACCTTCCTTCCGGTCGAGGACCAGGGCTATTTCTTCGTCGTCATCCAGTTGCCCGACGGCGCTTCGCTGGAACGCACCGACGCGGTGGCCAAGAAGGCGCGCGACATCCTGCAGGCAACGCCCGGCGTCGAAATCGTCGGCTCGATCAGCGGCCTGAACTTCCTGACCAGTGCGGCTCAATCGAACTCGGCGGTCGAGTTCGCCATCCTGAAGCCATGGGAGGAACGCGGTCCCGATCAGAGCGCCTCCAAGCTCGTCGCCGACGTGCGCGGCAAGCTGATGCAGATCCCGGAAGCGTTTGCGCTGAGCTTCGATCCACCGTCGATCCCGGGTATCGGTACGACAGGCGGCTTCGAATTCGTCGTCGAAGACCTCACTGGTCGCGGCAGCGCAGCTCTCAACGACGCGACGCAAGCTGTGATCGCCGAGGCGCGCAAGCAGCCGGAGATCAATCCGCAGCAGCTGTTCTCGCCGTTCTCGACCTCGACGCCGCAGTTCAACTACGACCTCGACCGCAGCAAGGCGAAACTGCTCGGCCTTAACCTGCCGGATGTGTTCAGCACGCTGCAGATTTATCTCGGCTCGCTCTACGTCAACGATTTCAACCTGTTCGGCCGCACCTTCCGGGTGACCATCCAGGCTGACAAGGATGCACGTGCGGGCGCTGCCGACATTTCGCGGCTCTATGTGCGCAATGCCTCCGGCGGCATGGTGCCGCTCAGCACACTGGGCAAGCTCGTGCCGTTCGTCGGCCCGGAAACCGTGCCGCACTACAACAACAACGCCTCGGCCTCGATCAATGGCGGCGCTGCACCGGGCTTCTCCTCGGGCCAGGCGGTCGCCGCGATGGAACGGGCCGCCGCCACCGCGCTGCCCAGGGATTTCGGTTTCGAATGGACCGGCATCACCTTCCAGGAGCTCAAGGCAGGATCGATCGCGTCCGTCGTCTTCGGCCTCGCCATCGTCTTCGTCTTCCTGATCCTGGCGGCGCAGTACGAGAGCTGGGCGATGCCATTCATGGTGTTGCTGGCGGTGCCGCTCGCTCTGTTCGGCGCGTTCGTGGTGCTGTGGATGCGCGGCATGCAGATCGACGTCTACTCGCAGATCGGCTTCGTTATGCTGATCGGCCTGGCGGCGAAGAACGCGATCCTGATCGTCGAGTTCGCCCGGCGACGGCGCGAGGAAGGCTTGAGCATTGTCGAGGCGGCGATGGAAGCCGCCCGGCTCAGGCTGCGGCCGATCCTGATGACGGCCTTCGCCTTCATCCTCGGCGTGCTGCCGCTGATGTTTGCGACCGGCGCCGGTGCAGCAAGCCGTCAGTCGATCGGCACCACCGTCTTCGGCGGCATGGTCGCCGCGACCATCCTGTCGCTGGTGTTCGTGCCGGTCTTCTACGCGGTCATCGAACAGCTGCGCGAACGCCGCGGCAATGACGAGCCCGCTACTCAAGACAATGAGCCAACGACTGAGCACGCCTTCCCGCCCCTGGCGGAAGCGGCCGAATAAGATTGGAGACTGATCATGCGTAAATGGAAAATCGCTTTGGGAACGGCTGTCGCGCTGGGTGCGATCTCGGTGGCCAGCGTCCACCTGCTGGACATGGGCAATCTCAGCCTCAATGCCGGCACGGCCGGCGCCGCACCCGCCCCGGCGGCGTTCGTCATGCCGGTGCCGGTGGTCAGCGTCGTCAGGAAGACGATCCCGATCTACCTCGACTACGCCGCGCGGACGGAACCGATCCGCAGCATCACCTTGCAAGCCAGGATTCCAGGCTATCTGCAGGAACAGAACGCTGCTGACGGCGTCGACGTCCGGCAAGGCGATCTTCTCTACAAGATCTCGCCTGACGACTTCCAGGCCGCTCTTGACCAGGCGAAGGCGCAGGTGCAGCGCGACATGGCAACGCTCGACTACGCCCGCTCCAATCTTGGCCGCGGCACCGAGCTTGCCAAGAGCGGGTACCTCGCCAAGGACGGCTTCGACCAGCGCACAAGCACCTTGCGCGAAGCGCAAGCGTCTTTGGCGCTCAACCAGGCGGCGGTCCGCACGGCCGAGCTCAATCTGAGCTATTCCGAAATCCGCGCACCGTTTGCGGGACGCCTGGGTCGCAACCAGGCCTCGGTCGGAACGCTGGTCAGCGTCGCCGGCACGGTGCTCAACACGCTGGTGCAGCTCGATCCGATCTACGTCACCTTCAATCCGAGCGAGACGGATCTGGCCGAGATCGAGCAGGCCCGCGCCAGCGGCCCGATCGAGGTCGAGGTCCTGCTTCCCGGCCAGACCGAGGCGAGCCAGAAGGGCGAACTCACCTTCATCGACAATTCGGTCGACCGTTCGACCGGCACCATCACCGCGCGAGCGACGATCGGCAACGGCAAGTTCACCCTGTTGCCGGGCCAATATGTTCGTGTCCGGCTGCATGTGAGGCAGCAGCCCGATGCGCTCATGGTACCGCAGACGGCGCTGGGCTCGAGCCAGCTCGGCAAATATCTCTATGTCGTCGGCAAGGGCAACACGGTCGACCAGCGGCTGGTTTCGCTCGGACCGACGAGCGGCGGTCAGGTCGCCATCTTGAGCGGCGTCGCCGAGGGCGATCAGGTCATCACCGGCAATCTGCAGAAGATCGGACCCGGAATGCCCGTATCGCCAATGCCGGAAAAGCCGGCCACCTGAACACCCCCGTCAGGACCGGCTTCAGCGCGGCGCCCCGACCTTCCCACAGGTCGCGGGCGCCGCTTTCGTGAGCAGTCCCCCAGTCAGGGGTGGCCGAGGCGCACCGACACGGGTGACAGCGCGATCGGCCCGGCGCCGAGACGCGGTGACCAACGGCGAGGCCCGGTCTCGCCGAGATGATCGCCAGGCTGGCGCCTTCGAAGAAGTCATAATGGCTCTTGTTCGATTGTCGACAACCTGATTGGCTTGCTGTCTCTCCTACGCGCGCGGCCTCGAACAGCGCCCGTCGAATGGCGTTTGACTCGTCCCCACCATCGCAGCCAACGGAAAAGACACGTGCTGATCCAAACCATCAAAGCCTACCACGTCGTGCAACCTTTCGTGGACGGGCCCTACCGCATGTCGAAGGGACGCGAGGCCGACGCCTTCGACGCTGTGATCGTGTCCATTACCTCGGATAGCGGCCTCACCGGCTGGGGCGAAATGGCGCCGCTCGGCAATTTCTATTCGCCTGCGTTCGCGGCCGGCGTCCGCGCCGGCGTGGTGGAGATCGCCCCGCATCTGATCGGTCACGATCCACGCGGGCTTGCCAGCGTCGGGCGGCTGATGGACACGGTGTTCAAGGGTCATCCCTACATCAAGTCGGCGCTGGACATGGCGTGCTGGGATCTCGCGGCGCGCGCCGCCGACGTGCCGCTGGTGACGCTGCTCGGCGGCCAGGAGAGCGAGACGGCCGAACTCTACAAGGTCGTCACGCATGGCAGGGTCGAGGCCATGGCCACGCTGGCCAAGCGCATCGTCAAGGACGGCTTCCACCGGCTGCAGGTCAAGGTCGGCGGCAATGTCCACGACGACATCGAGCGCGTCACAGCGGTCGCCGCCTCGGTGCCGAAAGGCACGGTTATCTTCTGCGACGCCAATGCCGGCTGGACGCCCTACCACGCGCGCCAGTTTGCCGACGCCACACGGGCCATCGACTATACATTCGAGCAGCCCTGCACGACGATCGACGAATGCATGTCGGTGCGCCGCTCACTCGACAAGCCGATGGTGCTCGACGAGTCCGTCGCCTCGCTGGAGGACATGCTCGACATCCACCGCAAGGGTGCTGCCGACGGGTTGACGCTGAAGATTTCGCGGCTCGGCGGCGTGAGCAGGACGCGGCAGATCCGCGACCTTGCCGTCGACCTCGGCTTCATGATCACCGTCGAGGACACCGGTGGCGCCGAGATCGACACCGCTGCGATGGCGCATCTGTCGCTGTCGACGCCTGAAGAGCGCCGGCTGCACGCCATCGCTTTCCATGAATGGGTGACGGTGCGCACGGCGTCGAACATGCCGCCGGTCACCGGCAGCCGCATGGGCATTCCGGACGGACCGGGCCTTGGCATCGACGTCGTTCCCGATCTCCTCGGGAAAGCTTTCTTCGAGGTCGGGCGCTGAGATGAAAATCCGCGGCATCAAAGCCGCGCCGATCAATTTGCGCCTTATGCCTGGGCGCTCGGCGAACTCGACGGGTTTTCGCCGACCGCTGTCGAGGTTGAGGATGGGCGCTTGATCGGAACATAGCGCAGCGCGTACCTTCCCGAAAGCAGGGAGGGCTATCGATGGATATTTTCAAACTTGACGGCGATGTCGCGCTGGTCACGGGCGCCGGCAGCGGCATCGGCCAGGCGATCGCGATCGGGCTGGCCGAGGCGGGTGCCGACGTCGCCTGTTTCGGCCATGCGTCCAAAGGTGGACTGGACGAAACCGCGCACCGGATCACCGCACTCGGCCGCAAAGCGCTTGTGCTGACCGGCACGGTGACGTCTGAGAGCGATCTCGCGGCGGCGATCGATCGCGTCGAGGCCGAACTCGGTGCGCTGACCGTCGCCGTCAACAATGCCGGCATTGCCGGCTCCGAGCCCGCCGAGACGATGCCGCTGGAGACATGGCAGAAGGTGCACGAGGTGAATGTCGCCGGCGTGTTCCTGTCCTGCCAGGCCGAGGCCCGCAAGATGCTGGCGCGACGCAAGGGCTCGATCATCAACATCGCCTCGATGTCGGGCACCATCGTCAACCGGGGCCTGACCCAGGCGCACTATAATTCGTCGAAAGCCGCCGTCATCCACATGTCGAAGAGCCTCGCCATGGAGTGGGCCGACCGCGGACTGCGCGTCAATGTCGTCAGCCCCGGCTACACGCTGACGCCGATGAACAAGCGGCCGGAGGTGGCGGAAGAGGTCAAGATCTTCAAGCGCGACACGCCGATGGGGCGCATGGCGGCGCCGGAGGAAATGGTTGGGCCGACAGTGTTTCTGGCCAGCCGCGCCTCAAGCTTCGTCACCGGCCTCGACCTGATTGTCGATGGCGGCTACGTCTGCTGGTAGGCTTCGACTTCGCCTGCAGTCTGAATTTATGCGTCCCGCAGGCGTTAGTCGTTGCGCGACATGAACCTTGGTATATATAATTTCATCCTATGAAACGACCTTGGCGAGACGGGGCTTGCCGGGTCGATAGCCGAGAGCAATTCCAGCAAAAGTGCGAAGCGGTTTTGCGGCCGGAATTGCGTAAAAAACAAACGGATAGAGCATGGAGGCGATCGTGTTTCGCCGGAAATGCTCTGGATCATGGGAACACCTTGCAGGGCGCCGCAGGACTGGCAATTGATCCGCAGATGATCGCTCCCGCGGCGATCCGTCGGCAGCCATGACGCTGAGACTCCCAGCATTTTCCATCATCACCAGAATTGAGCACCATCTTGCCTGCGTTGGCCAAAGCCAGGGCAGCAATTTGGCGCCGACGGGCTTGCGCAGGGACCAGTCTTTCCAACACAATCAAGAATAGCCGCAAGAAGGGAACCAACGATAATTTTCACACAGCTTGAAGGAGAACAAGCATGTCATTTCGAAGCCGGATCTCGAAACTTTCGATGGGTGCCGTCGCGCTCGCGACGTTAGGCCTGCTGACGCCGTCCGCTCAAGCCGCCGCACCGGAATCCAACGATCCGATCAAGATCGCGCTGTTCGACTGGACCAGTGTCAATCTGAACGCCAAGATCCTCGGCGGCATCCTGGAAAAGCTCGGCTATACCGTCGAATATCCGACCGCCGACTACCTCTCCAGCCTGACCACCGGTCTCACCAATGGCGATCTCGATGTCGGCCTGGAATTCTGGGACACGACCGCCGGCGAGGCGATGAAAGCCTCCGATGCGACCGGCCAGACCGAACGGCTGGGCAAGCTGGGGCCAAAGGCCAAGGAAGAGTGGTGGTTTCCCGAATACATGAAGGAGAAGTGCCCCGGCCTGCCCAATTGGGAAGCGCTGAAGGACCCGAAATGCGCCGAGGCCTTCTCGACGGCGGAAACCACACCGAAAGGGCGTTATCTCGGCGGGCCGGTGACATGGGAAGGCTTTGATGACGAGCGCGTCGAGGCACTGAAGCTGCCCTTCACCGTCATCCATGCCGGCACCGACGCGGCGATGTTCGCCGAGCTGGATTCCGCCTATCAGCGCAAGGCGCCGATCATGCTGTGGATCTATTCGCCGCACTGGGCGCCGGCCAAATACAAGGGCGAGTGGATTGAATTCCCCGAATACACGCCCGAGTGCTACAACGACCCAAAATGGGGCGTGAACCCCGACGCCAAATATGATTGCGGCAAGCCACATGGCGAGATCTGGAAATACTCCTGGGCCGGCATGAAGGACAAATGGCCGGTCGCCTACAAGGTGGCGAAGGCCTACACGGTCGACACCGACGAACTCAACAAGATGAGCGGCGAGATCGATCTCGGCGGCAAGACGCCGGAAGATGTCGCCGCCACCTGGATCGCCGCCCACGAGGCCGACTGGAAAGCCTGGGCGCAGTAATCGTTCCAACTGGAAAAATGAGACCCGGCTGCTTGGTCAGCCGGGCCTCAATTCTTGATGTTCCAGAAGGACGTTTGAATGACGGACAAGACTGAACAGGGACCAAACGCCGCGGGCACGCCAAAGGATGCCCGCCCGATAAAACTTGCCTGCCGCAATGTCTGGAAGCTGTTCGGATCGAATGCGGCCAACTTCATCCGAGAACGCGACGGCAAGGCCAGCATGGCTGAAGTCGCTGCTGCCGGACTTGTCGGCGCGGTGCGCGCCGTCGATCTCGAAATCCGCCAGGGTGAGATCTTCATCATTATGGGTCTGTCGGGCTCCGGCAAATCGACGCTGGTGCGCTGCATGTCGAGGCTGGTCGAGCCGACCCACGGCAAGGTCGAATTCGAGGGCAAGGACCTCCTGAAAATCTCGGATGCAGCACTGATCGAATTGCGGCGACACCGCATGGGCATGGTGTTCCAGAATTTTGCGCTTCTGCCGCATCTCAACGTGCTGGAGAACATCGCCTTCCCACTCAGCATCCAGGGGCAGGACCGGCCGACACGCGAAGCAAGGGCGCGCGAGGTCATCGAACTCGTCGGCTTAAGCGGTCGCGAGCATTTCTATCCGCGCGAGCTTTCCGGTGGCCAGCAGCAGCGTGTCGGCATCGCCCGTAGCCTGGCGACAAAACCGGAAATCTGGTTTCTCGACGAACCGTTCTCCGCGCTCGATCCGCTGATCCGCCGCGAGATGCAGGACGAGCTGATGCGGCTGCAGACCATGCTGCACAAGACCATCGTCTTCATCACCCATGATTTCGACGAAGCCATCCGGCTGGCCGACCGCATCGCCATCATGAAGGACGGCGAGGTCATCCAGATCGGCACGCCGGAGGAGTTGGTGGTCAATCCGGCGACCGACTATGTCGCCGAATTCACCCGCGACGTTGACCGCGCCAAGGTGATTTCGGCTCGCAGCCTGATGCGCGCCTGCGACGGCTCGGAGCATGGCGGCACCGTTACCCCGGATGCCAAGATCGCCAGCTTCTCGGCCGGCATCGTTGCCGCCGACAAGCCGTTCGCGGTGGTCAACGGCACCGGCAAGCCGATCGGCGAGGTGACGCCGCAAGCGGTCATCGACCTGCTGGCCGGCATCGATCGCTCAAGGCCTGGCGCATGACGGTGACGGCAAGCACCAGCGGGGCAAGGGCGCGGCCGCTTCAGGTCTGGCTTCTGATATGGGCCGCAGCGCTTGCCGCCGTGCTTGTCGTTTTCCTGCTGCAGGACCGCCTGCCCTGGGCTGTCAACTATCCGGCAAGCGCCGTCGTGCCGGTCGCCGACTGGGTCAGCGCGCTGATGCGCTGGATCAAGTCGAACCTGTCGTGGCTGACCCGCTCGATCACCGCAGTGCTCGGCGCACCGCTCGATTTCGCGCTTAACCTGCTGGCCAAGAATTTCAAGATCGGCCATGGCATTGATGCCTATGTCCTGCCGCGCCTGTCCTGGGTCGGCGTCTGCGCTGCCGCCTTCCTCTCCGGACATGCCGCTGGCGGCCGGAAACTCAGCCTGCTGGTTGGCGGCTGCTTCCTCTACATCTCGCTGTTCGGCCAATGGACCAGTGCCATGCTGACGCTGTCGCTGATCTCGATCGCGGTGCCGTTCTGCATCGTCACCGGCCTGTTCGCCGGCATATGGGCATGGCGCAAGCCTTGGGCCGAAAGGCTCATCGTCTCCCCTGCCCTTGACCTGATGCAGACGATCCCGACCTTTGCCTACCTCATCCCGATGCTGCTGCTGTTCGGCAACAGCCCGGTCTCGGCGATGATCGCGACCGCCATTTTCGCCACGCCGCCGATGGTGCGGGCAACGATGCTGGGGCTGTCGCGGGTGCCGTCGGAGATTGACGATTTCAGCGAAATGGCCGGCTGCACGGCCCGCCAGAAATTGTGGCGGGTGCTGCTGCCTTCGGCGCGGCCGACACTGATGGTCGGCGTCAACCAAGTGATCATGCTGGCGCTGAATATGGTCATCATCGCCTCGATGATCGGTGCCGGTGGCCTCGGCTACGACGTACTCCTGGCACTGCGCGCGCTGAAGGTTGGCGAAGCGATGGAAGCCGGTCTCGCCATCGTGTCGCTCGCCGTCGCGCTCGACCGGCTGAGCCAGGCCATCGCGCACAAGCAGGCCAAGGGTCATGTCCATCAGGCGATCAGCCCGAGCCTCTGGCGGCGCTACCCCAATCTGACGCTGGCCATCGCCATCCTTGCCGTGACAACGCTGCTCGGCCTGTTCATGCCGGCCTTCGCGGCGGTGCCGAAGGCGATCACTTTCACCACCGCGCCGCTGTGGAAGGCGGCGGTGAACTGGGTCACGATCAATTTCTTCGATGCGATCGAGGCGTTTCGCGTGGCGCTGATCCTCAATTTGCTGAACCCGCTGCGCGCCTTTTGCGAAGGCTTTCCCTGGCTGGGTGCGGTCTTCCTGCTCGGCCTTGCCGGCTATCAGCTCTCTGGCCTGCGTCTTGCCGCCCTGGTCGCCGCGCTGACCGCCTTCTGCGCCATCACAGGCCTGTGGGAAAAAACCATGGCGACCGTCTATCTCTGCGGCATCTCGGCCTTCATCGCTTGCCTGATCGGCATCCCCATCGGGCTGATGGCCTCGCGCAGCGACCGCTTCGAAAAGATCGTCACCCCGGTCATCGACACGCTGCAGGTGCTGCCTTCCTTCTGCTTCATCATCCCGGTGGTGATGCTGTTTCGGGTCGGCGATGTCACCGCGATGATCGCAACGATAGCCTTCGCCGTGGTGCCGGCGATCCGTTACACCAATCACGGCATCAGGCAGGTGCCGCCGGCGCTGATCGAGGCGGCCAAGGTTTCCGGCTGCACGCCGCGCCAGACCTTCTTTCGCGTGCAACTGCCGCTGGCGCTGCCGGAGATCATGCTCGGGGTCAACCAGACGATCCTGATGGCGCTGGCGATGATCATCATCTGCGCCATGGTCGGCACGCGCGATCTCGGCCAGGAAGTGTTCATCGCGCTGTCCAAGGCCGATTCCGGCCGTGGCGTCGTCGCCGGCCTGGCAATAGCCTTCATCGGCATCGTCGCCGACCGGCTGTTCAGCGCCTGGACGGCGAAAGCCAGGGCGAGGCTGGGGTAGGATTCGTCAGCGAACGAACGCAGAGCTTCATTTCCGGTCGTGGCCGAATGACCCGGTAAGGTCGGAATCCGATCCAATGCGACATTCGTCGTACTAGAGCGGAATGAATTGAGGCTGAATCGGCGTGGGATTCCCTTAGGCGTGCAAATCTGATTCAACCTTCATGCTGGGCAAGGAGG